>URWD01000047.1 GCA_900551525.1 uncultured Mycoplasmatota bacterium | reverse complement strand
CAATTGTTAAATGTCTATTTCCTCCATCTGTAATAGCTATATTTACTAAAGTTGCCTGAAATGATGTAACCATACCAGCTACTGCACAAATTAAAGCAACAGACAAAACTATACCTACTATTGTTACTATTGTTCTTTTTTTATTAAGCTTTAAATTCTTAATTGTTAATTCGTTTAATATATTCATAATTAATTCCTAACATCACTAACTATTTTTCCATCTTCAATAGTAATAACTCTATTTGCTTCTTGAGCAATTGAAGCATCATGTGTAATAACAATAATAGTTTGATTATATTTTTTATTAGATTCTTTTAACAAAGCAACAATTTCATCACTTGCTTTTGAATCTAAATTACCCGTAGGTTCATCTGCTAAAACTAAAGCTGGATTATTAATTATAGCTCTTCCAATAGAAACTCTTTGTTGTTGTCCACCAGAAAGTTCATTTGGTAAATGACTTCTTCTTTTAGATAAACCTAAAGTATCAATAATTTCATTAAGTCTATCACGTCTTACATTTTTACCATCTAATTTACATGGAAGCACAATATTTTCTTCCACGTTCAAAATGGGTATTAAATTATAAAATTGATAAATAAGACCAACTTGCCTCCTCCTAAATATTGCAAGTGCATCATTATTCATATTATAAATATCAACCCCATCAATAAATACTTTACCAGATGTAGGTCTATCAACACCCCCAAGTAAATGTAAAAGTGTAGATTTACCACTACCACTGGCTCCAACAATAGCAACAAAATCCCCTTTTTCCACACTAAAACTTATATTATCAACAGCATTAATAGTTGTATTACCATTTTTATAAGTTTTAACCAAATTTTCAACTTTTAATATTTCCATATATAATCTTCCCTTCAAAATAAATATATGACATATTTATGACTCTAAAGTGACTATTTATATATTTTGTCCATTTTCTTCTATTTTACCTATTTTTTCAATTAATTCATTATACTTATCTAAATATTCATCATTTTCAAAAACAATAGTATCATCTTCAATATTCCATTTATCTTTATTCTTACTTAAAAATTTAAATATATTTTTCATATCATTTATCAAGCTTACATAAATATCTCTTGCCTCACTAATATCTTTTTTCAAAATATCATAAGTTTCACTATCAATCATCAATTCCTTATAATAATCTTTATAGTAGCTATCAGCACTATCTATATAAGTCATTATTTTATCTTCATTAAATAACTTTTCTAAAGTTTCATTAATAGTATCCACTTTATTTTCTAAAGTTCTTAAAGTCACCAAAGTTTCTACAAAATCTTTACCATCTTCTTTAAAATTATCAATGGTAAATAGATTTTCAACACTTTCATCACTATAAATATTAATTAATTTTCTAGTTTCATCAACAAAATCTTTAAAATAATTTTTAACAGCTTTTTCAACTACTACAAAGTCACCAGAAGTAACATTATTTTTAAGTTTTTTATCAATATTATTACTAAATATACCTTCATTTTCTATTATATTATCTATACTATAAATTTCATTTTTTAATTGTTTTAAACTTTTTTCATCTTGATTTACTAAAAATATACCCATAATAAATAAAGAAAATAATAAACAAACAATTATAGTTATACCAACAACTAGTTTCTTCTTCATAAAAATACACCTCTATCCTAGTCTACCATTTTAACCAAAAATTAACAATATATTTTTAAAAAAAGTATCCACAATATAAATGGAAGGTGATAGAAAATGAACAATGTGCCAAATATGATATCCACTAAAGATGCATCTTATTTAAAAGACATGTTTAACTGGAATATTATTGCACTAAAAAAATTTAATGTTTATAACGAATATATAAACGATAAAGAAATAACAAACATAGTAAAAAAACTCATAACAATGCATGAAGCTAATTGCGAAGAAATATTAAATATTCTAGGAAGTGATATAAATGAATAATAAAGAATTTATGATGGATATACTTGAAACAGAAAAAAGTATGTCAGTAAACATGACTTATGCTTTAAATGAAGCAAGTTCAAAACATCTTTATGACAAATACTTTAAAATGTTTAAAGAAATAAATAAAGTCACTAAAGACATATTTTCTTTAGCATATAGTAAAGGTTTCTATAAGTTAGAACAAGAAACACCTAAAAAGATAAATAATGCTTATAAAACGTTATCTCAAGAATTAGATTAGATAAAATTATGTTTTCAAAAAGAGAAACTTACATAAAACATTAGAGTATCCCTAAGTGGATGTTTTAATGTTTTTTTATAATAAATTTCAAAAAAATTTCAAATATTTAATATAACAAGATACCCATAAAACCTAGGTAAAAACTACGTTTTTAAAATAATTGTCGAACTATGTCGACCGATTTTTCTTGACTTTTTTTGTATA
>URWD01000046.1 GCA_900551525.1 uncultured Mycoplasmatota bacterium | reverse complement strand
CTTTAATAAGATTACAAGACAAAATGAGAACTTTATGTATTGAAGAATTTAATCACGTATATAGTTTAGATTCTACTTTAAAGCAGAAACAAAAAGGTAGAAATAGAGATATTCATGTATCTGATATGGATAACTATATAGAAATGAAAAAACAAATTGAAAATAATACCGAAAATCTAAAACAAGCAAATAAAAAATCTTCAGTGTTGAAAGAAAACTCTAAAGATATAAAAGATAAAATTGATAAATTAAAAACATCTAAACTAAATAAAGATAATTATATTTTATCAAAAGAAGATAAGGATTCTTTTATCAACTTTATCAATAAAGTTAATGATACTAGTAAAGAATATGATAAAATACAAACTCTCTCTAATACACTAGTTAATGCAAATGAACAATTAAAAGATAAGAATAATAAAATTAAAACTCTTACTGAAAATAATGATGCACTTAATTTAAGAGTTAAAACTTTAAATGATACAATTAAAGAAAAAGATAATGAAATATCATTTTTAAAATCTAAAATCAACGATTTAAAAAATACTATTGAATATTGGAAAGATAAATTTGAAAAATTAATATCTTTCTTACACGATAAACTTCATAGTTGGTATGATAAAGATGATAAATATATCGATGTTGTTAATGATATGTACGATGATAATGTTTTAGATGACGATGATATTGAAGAATTAGATTTAAGTAACGAAAAAGATGATTATGAACGATAATAGTATTGTTTTTGTGATAAAATAGATATTGTAATTATTTCTTTAAAAGGAGGTATAAAATGTCGTTAGTTACAATGTATGAAAGTTCGGTTAGAAGAAAAAGGGATGAAATATCTAGATTAAAAACAGATAGAGTAAAATATGTTAATATTGTTAGCAATTGTAGTAAAAAAATTTTAACAGCCACAAAGCAAGCAAACTCAACAAAATCATCTTCTACATTTAAAAGTAGAATGAATGAAATAGATAGAGAAAATAAAAAGAAAACTGAAGCCGAAAAGAAAATAGCTGAATATGATAAGAAAATAGCAAATAAGGAAAAGGAATTATTAAGAGAAGAACAAAGGTTAAGTAAAGCTAAAGATGACAAATATAAACAAATAGAACACCAAAGAAAACTGGCATTGGATAATTTATCACTTGATTTGTCTATTCAAAGAGAAAACCAAAATAATCTTATAAAAGAAGTTAATAAACTAAAAGAAGAAAAAGAAAAAATTAATATACTATTTATTGCTTCTAATCCTGATATTGAATTTATAGATGATGATGGAAATAGTGTTCAACAACAAAAATTAAAATTAGAAAAAGAAGCAAGAGAAATACATGAATCAATACAAAAATCTTTAAAACGAGATTCCATATCATTTGAAACAAGATGGGCTACTAGAGTTACAGATTTATTACAATTTATTAACGAAGTTAATCCAACTATATTACATTTTAGTGGTCATGGTACTTCAGATGGTAAATTAGTATTTCAAGATAATAATGATAAACCCAAATTACTAAGTATGGAGGCATTAGTTGAATTAATTAATGCATCATCAGATAACCTTAGATTAGTAGTATTAAATAATTGTTTTTCATCAATTATATCTGAAAAAATAGTGGATAATATTGAGGCATCCATTGGGATGAATAGTTCTATTGGTGATCAAGCAGCTATTGTTTTTGCTTCTCAATTATATTCTTCTATCGGGTTTGGGCTATCATTAGAAAAAGCATTTCAACAAGCAATAGTATCATTAAAATTATATGAAATACCAGAGGACCAAACTCCACAATTATATGTATCTGAAGGAATTGAAGCAAAAAATATTTATTTAGTTACAAAGAACTAAAAAACTACCTCATTTTAAGAGATAGTTTTTTAATTGATTTATCTTTTTAAAGTTCGTGTCTTTTTAGGAGCTATACGTTCACTTATATTTTCTTGTTCCTCAATGTCCATAGTTCCATCTTTATTAAGACTAACTTTTAATGTTATTTCTTGATTTTGTGTTTTTCTTCTTGCTTGAAGTCTATTAGTATCATCTCCAGCCAAAATTAAAACCAAATCTCCTTAAGCAATAATTATTTTAGAATATTTCATTTTTGCCCATTTATCGCAAACAAATAATGCATTCCATTGAATAAAATCACGCTCATATTTAATTTTGTAATCTTGCGTTTCGATATTTCCAACAAAAGTTTCGTCGTTGGGATGATTTTGTTCAATATCTTTATTAATTAATTCAACTATCGTATTAATATCTAATCCTTCAACAAATTGTGATAATCTGTTTTGAATATTTTCACTAGTAATAATAGATTGATTAAAGTATTTATCATTATTTAACATACAGTTCCTCCTTTATGACCTAGTATTATAAACTATTTTATTGATAAAGTCAAGTATTATTATATTAGATGGTATAAATACTTGATAAATTACACTAATAATATTTTAAAAATTTAAAAATTATGCTATTATTATTTTAGTGATTAGTTGTTTATCAACTTTTACTATATGAGTTTCGAATAACCTTTGTTATCGCTCCATTTGAAATCAACTTACGGACTTAAAAATTCGTGAGTTTTTATTTTATATAAAACTTTAAAAGTTCTCTTTCTTTCAAGGAGGAAAACTATGAGATGTGGTATTTATGTAAGAGTATCTACTGACGACCAAAAAGAGGAAAAAATTATCAGAATAATTTAATCCTTTTTTTGGTTTTTTTGAATATAGGAATAAAATATATGTCTAGCCAGCTCTGAATTTATACTCCCCCATAAATTCTACTATGGGAATTCCCATACCCTTTTATTTTTTGAGATAAAATGTATTATTAATTATTCAACTTCCATTTTGGTGGATAAATATATTCTATTATTTCTTTCTTAGGTACATAATGTTTTTTTATTTTAGTTC
>URWD01000045.1 GCA_900551525.1 uncultured Mycoplasmatota bacterium | reverse complement strand
GTCTTACACCAGAAGAAGATGAAATGTTAGTTAGAAATACCAGAGATGAATTAGTACGTAGAGAGGCTCTTGCTAAAGGATTAGCTGAAGGTAAAGCTGAGGGAAAAACTGAAGGGCTTGCTGAAGGTAAAGTTGAAGGAAAAGCCGAGGGAAAAGCTGAAATTGCAACTAATTTACTTAAAGAGAATTACCCTATTGAAAAAATAATTAAAGTAACTGGATTAACCAAAGAAGAAATAAAAAAAATTATAAGTTCATTATAATCAAAAAAGTGTCAACTGCATATAGTTGACACTTTTTAAAATATTAATTAAAATAAATTCTTGCTTTAGATAAATTTTTAAGTCTATTAATTTTAACATAACTTTGAGTAGATGAAAAAATAAGTCCATAAACAGAACCACAAATAGAAATCCATCCTGTCATTAATATTATTTCTCTTAAAATACTAGCAAATCCTGTATAATAAAGAATAATTAAAGCTATGCCTATAACTAAAAGAATAGCTTTTTTATCTTGTTCTTTTTCATAAGAATAAAGTAAATCTTGAACCATTATTCCATAATTTTTTCTTATAATATCAATCATATCTTGTTTTTCATCATCACTTATTTTGACTTTACTATCTATATTTATAATTATTTTATCTTTACAATTACCTTCCAAACTTTCATTATAAATATAGTCACTTAATTTCTCATTAATTTTATGATTATTAAACTTATTATAAAAATCACTTTTCTTATTCAAATTTACTAGTATCTCCGTAGCCATTTTTACCTCTTTCTTTCTAACTTTATAAAATGATACTTTTCGTTATCTATAAGCTTTTCTATTGCTTCTATAACAGCATGATTATAGACAAAATATAAATCACAATCAACCCCATGTCTCTTCATTATAATCGGGTCCACACCCAAAGTATCTTCAACTAATGCTATTTTATCAAAATTAAAACTTTCTTTATAATTATCCAAAAACCAAATTATTCTTTCTCCTAGAGTTGTAAAATATAACTCTTCTCTAGTTTTCAATTTATTTCCTATAACAAATCCATCTTCTAAAAATTGAGGTCCCATTTGAATAGGTATATTTTTTATTCTAATTTTATCTAAGATATCATAAAGAGTTATAAACGTTTCGTCAAAACTAAAGGAAGAATTTAAAGTAAGAATTATATTTTCTCCATATTTTTGATAAAGCATTTCTATATACTCTACTATTTTATCTTTATTACTATTGCTTAATGTAACTGCAATCCACATAAAACCACCCATACCTAAATTATACTATTATACTATCTATTTTTCAATATATCTTATATTAATATCCACATCTCCACTTATACCATCTACTCTACCATTACTACATATTTGCCAAAAAGAATAGTCACCAGTATAATTAGTATTTTTAGTATAATGTGCAAGCCATACTGGATAAGAAGTTGGCAACCATATATTTTCCAAATATGTTTTGCTACTATAAAGCATTGCATCATATCCCGCATCTTTAATGGTATCCATAAAGCCTTTAGCAATATTAGTAAGACCAAAGAAACTTACATCAAATTTATTAAAACTACCCCAGTTTTCCCAGTCAAAAGCAATTGGCAAATCAACTTTATAATCTTTAATTTGCTCTACAATCCATTTAGCATCACTTATAGCTCTATCTATTGTACTTGCATATGAATAAAAATATATCCCAACTGGAATACCTACAGCATTAGCATTTTTAATGTTTTGAATAAACTTACTATCAACAAAATTTTCACCATTTAAACCATTTGATGAACCAACTCTTATAATAACAAATTCTACACCAGAAGCCTTTAATTTACTAAAATCAATATCTCCTTGCCATTTAGAAACATCAATTCCAATTTGTGTATCATCATTTTTATAATCTTTAACTATTTGACTAAAATCAGTAGTTGCTTTTTCAGTATTACTATTACTTCTACCCTTTTTAGGTTCATTTACATTTAAAGTAAAGTTTTTTTCTGATTTATTACCATTACTATCCTCAGCTTTAAATACTAATTTATAACTACCTACTTTATCTAAATCATATTCTCCTTCAATATAGCACTTAGGATTACTATCATAATTATCTCCACACATAATTTTATCAAGTAAATAATCTTCACTTCCCTTAGTAACATTATAACTTTTACCAAGCCATATTAAAGGTGCTTCTTTATCAACAACATCAATTACATAACTATACTTTATTTTAATGCCATCTTCATTTACAAATTCAAAATTAATAGTCTTCTTACCTAACTTACCAGTATCTATTACATAATCATCTACTATCTTACCATTAATACTTTCGATAAAAGATGAAACTCTTAAAGTATCAGCAAAATTAGCTTCTAATTTTTCCGACAACTTAACTTCTACTTTAGCAGTTTTAACTCTAATATATTTATATAAAAAATATCCACCAGTACTAAGTAGTAATATTCCAACTACTATACTTATTATAATAATTATTTTTTTCTTATTCATTTACATTTCACCTAACTAAAGTATACGAATTATTCACTAATAAATCAAGGAATAATTAATAAAAAAATAATAATTTTTTAAAAAAATATAGAATATAAATATACAATTTATATCCTATATTAAGTACAAATTAAATTTAGCAACTAATTTACTCGACTTAGCTACGGACAGTTTTTATAAATTAAAAATTTGATATAACTATCCTGTTATACTAAATCGTTCTAAAACTCTTTAAAAATGGCAACTCTAATGTTAAAATAATAATATCAAAAAATAAAAAGGAGTTGCCATGACTAAATTATACAATACACAAGCACAAATTACAAACAAAATTCGTGAATTTCTTAAAATTTCTATTTCAAATTTACGTAAAACTCAATTAAATATCATTCCAGAAATTTTATTTGGAATGATTTCTTCTGAAT
>URWD01000044.1 GCA_900551525.1 uncultured Mycoplasmatota bacterium | reverse complement strand
TGAAATATATTGAAAAAAAATTAATTTTATGATAACATTTAATCATAGGAGGATATAAAAATGAAGAATAAAAAAATATTAAGTTTATTTATGTTTATGTTGGGGGTATTTTTAATTTTTAGTTCTAATGTTTTAGCTTATGAAGTAGGAGTGAACTATGGAAGCGGTCTAGGTAGTGGTAACATCAACTATCATGTTGTATCAAAAAATATTGGAACTGCTCGTAGTGAAGTACATTCTTATATAAAGATATCTACTACTAACAAACTATTATATTGTTTAGATGAACAAAAAGGAAATCCATCTCCATCAGATGGTGGAACAGTTTACTGGAATTGTGAAAGTGAATTAAAAGATAATAGGGACCAAATTTTTTATTTAATTTCCAACGGCTATAAATATACTGGAAATGGTACTTGGAATTCAAATGATGATGATGACTTTTTTGTAACGCAATTAGCAATTTGGCACTTTGCTAGACATGGTGGTGATGTATTTAAAAACTTTGATCCTAATAGAGACTCTATTAATAGAAAAATTCAAGCCCTTATAGATGCCGCTGATGCATATGCTAAGGTAGGGGAAGGGAATGTCAAATTATCAATAGAAGGTTCAGACAAAATGAATGTTACAAGTGATGGAAAATATTTTATAAGTAATAAAATAACTTTAAGTGGCAGTGATAATATTACTGATAAAAAAGCAACTATCACTGTAAGTGGTGTAAATGGTGCATTTGTAACTAAAGATGCAAATGCCACTAGTGGAACAAATACATTTACTTTTGGAGATAAAATATATATAAAAGTTCCAGTTAAAAATGTAAATCAATCATCAGAAATCAAAATAACAGCACAAGGAAGTTATATTAGATATTCAGGAAAATTATATGATTGTACACATGTAGGAAATTCAATAGAAAATCAAAATGTTGTTGATTATGATATTACTGAAAATAAAAAGAATGCTAGTGCATCTTTAACTACTAAGATTACATTAAATAAAGTAGTAATTTCTAAAACAGACATTACTGGTTCTAAAGAGATAGCCGGAGCAAAATTAAGTGTAAAACAAGGAAATACAGAAGTAATCTCTTGGACTTCTACTACAACGCCAAAAAAATTATCACTTGCTCCTGGTACTTATACTTTAGAGGAGACTATTGCTCCTAAAGGATATATAAAGAGTACATCTAAGATAACCTTTGTTGTAAAGAGTGATGGTACAATTACTGTTGATGGTAAAAAAGTAACTTCAGTAGTTATGAAGAATGAACCTATTACTATATATATATCTAAAAAGAGTATTAATGGTAAAACAGAATTACCTGGAGCTAAATTAAAGGTAACAGATAAAGATGGAAAGGTAGTAACTGATTTAGATGGAAAAGAATTAGAATGGATTTCATCTACTAAAGAAGTTAGTTTCCATTTGCCTGCGGGTACATATTATTTAACAGAAACTATAGCTCCAGAAGGATATGAATTATCTGATACTACAATAGAATTTACTGTTACTGAAGATGGTAAAGTTAAAATGGATAAAAAAGATGTAGATAATAATTTAATTGTATTTACTAATACACCTGAACCTACACCTGTAAAAACTGGTAGTTTTATGATTTATATTGTAGTTATTGGTATTCTTTCTGTAGGATTAGTTACATATTATGTTATAAAGAAACAAATTGTATAAGAGCTATTTGCTCTTTTTCTTTTGACTTAAGATAATTGACTTTGAATAGAAAATGTGTTATTATATTGAATGTTTCGGGGGGATTTTGATGTCGGATTTAACAATTCAATTATTAAGATTAATTAATGAAGGAAAAACTTTAAATGAAATAAGTGAAATTTTGAATATTTCACATAAAAAAATATTCAATTATTTAACAATGATAAAGAACACTGGTTATGACTTTAAAAGAAATTATTATTCAAATGGTGATATAATATATACACCTGAAGTTAGATATAATGTACCTGCTTCTAATGAAGTAAATTTATTAATGTCACAAAATGATGAGACACTAAGAGCAGTAGTTATTTCTGATACCCATATTGGAAGTGAAAAAGAAAGATTAGATTTACTTGAGGATACATATAATTATTGTATATCAAAAGGAATACATGTTATTTTTAATTGCGGTGATATAATAGATAATATTTCTAATTCAGGAAAAGTTGATAGTGAAGATAGAGTTAATTATTTGTTAAATAATTATCCTTTTGACAAAAGTATTTTAAACTTTATTGTTTTAGGAAATCATGATATTAGTCCATTAAAAGTTTATGGACAAAATCTTATGACAATACTTAATAATTATCGTCATGATTTAGTTACAATTGGTTATTGTGAAGGATTAATTAATGTTAAAAATGAAGCTATTGTACTTAGTCATCCATATATTGACTGTTCGCTTAATGCAAATAAGCAAAGTAAAATAGTTTTTTATGGGCATTCACATTTTTATAAAATAAAAAATTTCTTATCTCAAGTTCGATACCTTGGAGTAAGTGTTCCTCCATTATGTAATATATTTACAAGAGATATAAGTTATCCTGGTATACTTGATATAGAATTATCCTTTGATAAAGGATGTTTTGATTGTTTGAATTTAAAACAATTAATTCCTATGTATGGTTCATTTGTTCCGGTGAATGAAAATATTTATTATTTTAGAAGAATACATACCGATAAAATGAAGGAGGAACAAATAGCTACTCCTAAAGTTAGGACAATGAGTCCTGGAATGAGTCAAACTGATAAATTTAATGCTAGATGGTATAAATAGAAGATACTAGTTATCTTTCTTTTATTTGAAATTATCTTAGTTAGAAAGTATTTCACACCAGATATAATATTGTATAATTATTTATGGCTAGATTATAAGCTAGTCATAACCAAGAAAGACTTAGACTTTCTTGGACTAAAAAAGGAAAAAATACATAAAAATAGTTGTAATTTAATATAATATATGGTACAATTATATTCGTTATGGGATAATCCGCCTATTAAATATAGTGATTATCTGAAAAAGAAAGGAAGTGTATATACGATGGACATTATTGAAAAAATA
>URWD01000043.1 GCA_900551525.1 uncultured Mycoplasmatota bacterium | reverse complement strand
AAAAGAAATAGAACAATTATAGTATTTATTATTTTAACAGTAGTTCTCTCTTGTTTGTATTCATGTTTGAATATAACAAAATCAACAAATAATTTAGAAAAAAACTTATACAAGATTTCAAATACATCATTATCAATAACTAAAAATAATGGTGATACTTTTGAAACTAATCAGTTTAAAGAATTAGATAATATAAAGGAAATAAAAGAAATTATCACTACGTATGATGGACTTGCTAGAACTACAAACATCAAAGTTGTAGATGGAACACAATTAGTAGAACGAGATGATTTATCAGATGAGTTCAAAAATATGCTTTCAGTAGAAGCTACTAATAATAGTGAAAAGAATAATTTATTTAATAGTGGGATTTTCACTATTATAAAAGGCAGACATATTAATAATAATGATAGAGAAAAAATTCTTATTCATAAGGAACTTGCTGAAAAAAATAATCTAAAACTTAATGATAAAATTAAACTTGAATTAATTGATTTTAATAATAGTGAAAAGAAATTAGAATATGAGTTTGAGATAATTGGAATCTTTTCAGGTAAAAAACAAGAAAAATATACTGGCTTATCATCAGACTTTAGTGAAAATATGGTATTTATTGATTATGAATCAAGTCAAAAAGCATTAAATAAACCTGAAAATAACAAAATTGTTAATAAACTTGCAATATTTTCAGACAGTTCAGAAAATACAAAGGTAGCATTAAATAAAATTAAAAAAATTAAAACTGATTGGTCACAATTCAGTGTTTCAAGTGATAATCATGTATTCGAAGAAACACTAGAGTCTATAGATGGAATAAAACATATTATTAAGATCATGACATATTCAACTATGATAGGTGGAATAACAGTATTGTCATTAATATTAATATTATGGTTAAGAGAAAGAATACATGAAATAGGAATATTATTATCAATTGGTATAAGTAAAATAAAAATTGTAACTCAATTTATACTTGAATTATTATTTATATCACTACCATCTTTGGTATTATCATTGTTTGTAGGAAACGTAATATTAAATATTATAGTCGGTGGATTTATGAATTCTGATGATTCAACAATAATGGTTGATAGCTTACTTAAAAACAATAATTTAATTTCAAATCTTATAACATTCATGCAAAGTTACGGAATATTAATTGGAATTATTGTTCTATCAGTTATTATTGCAAGTTTAATGATATTAATTAAAAAACCAAAAGAAATATTGTCAAAAATAAGTTAGGAGATTAAAAATGGATATATTAGAAATAAAAAATGTAACATATAATTATTCAAATTCAAGTGAAAAGGTATTATCTTCAGTAAATCAAAAATTTGAAATTGGAAAATTCTATGCAATAATAGGAAAATCAGGTGCAGGAAAGTCAACATTACTTTCTCTATTAGCAGGTTTAGATAAACCACAAAAAGGTCAAATCTTATTTAAAGGAAATGATATAGAGAAAGATGGCTACAGTAATCATAGAAAAAATAACATATCGTTAGTTTTTCAAAACTATAATTTAATTGATTATTTAACGCCTTTAGAAAATGTTAGATTAGTAAATAAAAATGCATCTGAAACAATCTTATTTGAATTAGGGCTTGATAAAAGTCAAATAAAAAGAAATGTAATGAAGTTATCAGGAGGACAACAACAAAGAGTGGCGATTGCAAGAGCATTAGTTTCAGAAGCCCCAATAATTTTAGCAGATGAACCTACTGGAAACTTAGATGCTGATACTGCTGGTGAAATAATTGAAATACTTAAAAAGTTAGCAAAAGAAAGAAATAAGTGTGTAATCGTGGTAACACATAGCAAAGAAGTTGCAAATTCTGCTGACATTATTTTAGAATTAAAAGATAGAAAACTTAAGAAAATAAATAAAAATAATTAGGAGGTACAATAATGATTAAAAATGCATTTGCATATGTAACTAGAAAAAGTCTAAAATCAATAATTATATTGTTAGTTATAACAGCTATGTCAACGCTTTGTCTTATTAGTTTATCGATCAAAGATGCTACGAATAGAGCTTCAAAAGAAACTTTTGGAAATATAACAAATAGTTTTTCTATGGAAATAAACCGAAGAGTTAATTTTGGAACACCAAGAGGTGGTGGTAATATAAAAGGAGAAGATATTAAAAAAATTGCTGAATGCAAAGATATTGACTCATATGTAAAAAGAATTAATAGTGTTGCTGATTTAGTAGGTAATGATATAATAGAAACTCAAAAAACACTTTCAGGACAATCACCAGAAAGAGCAAAAAACTTTAAAAGAGCAGTTATGTTAACAGGAGTTAATGATTCATCAAAAGAAAATAAGTTTATCTCAGGAGCTTACAAATTATCTAGTGGGGAACACTTAAATGAAAATGATAAAAACAAGATTTTAATGCATAAAGACTTAGCAGAAAAAAATAATTTAAAAATTGGAGATAAAATAAAAATAAAATCTAATTTATTTGATGCTGATAATGAAAAAAGAGCAAATGAAAAAGTAGAAGTTGAGATAAAAGGCCTTTTTGATGGACATAATGAAGGTGGCGTTACTGTAGCCCAAGAACTTTACGAAAATACTTTGATAACTGATTTAGATACGGCTGCAAAAGTATATGGAAATACAGAGGATACTGCAGTATATCAAGATGCAACATTTTTTGTAAAAGGTGATAAAAATTTAGATAAAGTTATTAAAAAAATTGAAAAACTCGATATAGATTGGCAACAATATAATTTGATTAAAAGTTCAAATAATTACCCAGCATTACAACAATCAATATCAGGTATATATAAAATAGCTAATAAATTATTTGCAGGATCATTATTATTTGCAGGTGTTACAGTTTCATTACTATTGTTTTTATGGATGAATGCTAGAAAAAAAGAAATTGCAATTTTACTTTCCTTAGGAATTTCAAAAGCCAAAATATTCGGACAATTTGTTATTGAACTAGTATTTGTATCAATCCCAGCATTTATAGGATCATACTTTCTAGCTGTTTATACAGCAAATATTATTGGAAATAACATATTAAGTAAAGTCACTGGTACTATAACAAAACAAATTGCTAAACAGTCAGCATCTAGCCAACTTGGAGGTGGAGCTGAAGTAGATGGATTTAATAAAACACTAACAAGCTTAGAAATTAATATATCTCCAAAATTAATGATATATGTAGTTTTATTTGTGTCTTTAGTTCTTATAATATCTTTACTAATATCTTCATCAAGTAATTTAAAGAAGAGTCCAAAAGAATTATTAATTGATACAAAATAGTAATAAATATTTATAATTTATAAAAGTAAATCAGAAATGGTTTACTTTTTAAATAGTTAAAATTAAACTTTTGTAAAGTACAATAATTTTTCTACCGAATTCGGCAAAAGTGTGATATAATTTAAATACTAGGAGGAGATAGAAATGAAAAAACAAAATATTTTTATAATAGGTTTGATACTATTAGCAGTTATCTCATTTATAATATTCATACTAGTATCAGGTAGTGGTAACAAAGGTAGTGCTGAGACACCAAAAAACATTAATGACATTATTAATACTATAAATAAAAATAATAAAAATGTTTTACCCGAACTTGAAACTATGAAAGTAGATATAAAGAATATTGATGAAGTT
>URWD01000042.1 GCA_900551525.1 uncultured Mycoplasmatota bacterium | reverse complement strand
AAGCAAATATCCATCCAGAAGTAAAAGATGCTACTGTTACTTGTGCATGTGGAGCTACATTTAAAACAAAATCAACAAAAGAAAAAATTGATGTTGAAATTTGCAGTGAATGTCATCCATTCTATACAGGTACTCAAGGAAGAGCTAAAAAGACTGGAAACATTGAAAAATTCAATAAAAAATTTGGTTTAGATAAAGAACAAAATTAATTAGTTTTGTTCTTTTCTTATGCAACAAAAAAATAAATGAAAATACTTGTAATAAAAGAGAATATATGATAGTATATATTTTATATCTACTAAAGAGTTATAAAACTATAATATGAATTATTAATTTATATTCTAAAAGTATATATGATGGATATATTATTGTATAATAAGAAAATGGAGGAAACATGAACAATTATGAAGAAGTTGAAACACTAGTAAAAAAAGTAGAAATAGGAAAAACAATTAGAAAAAGACAAGCTAATTATGAACTGGTAGATGCATATTGGAATATAGGAAAACTTGTTGTAGATGCACAAGGTGGAAAAGCAAAAAGTAAATATGGTGATGCTTTACTAAAAGAATGGTCAGAAAAATTGTCTAAAGAATATGGAAAAGGCTATGATTATTCAAATTTAAGACGTTTTAGACAATTTTATCTAACTTTTTCGATTTGTGGCACAGTGTGCCGCAATTTGAGTTGGTCAGTCATAAAAATACTTCTTCCTATCAAAGATACTAATAAAAGAAATTATTATTATAACTTGTGCAATGAGAACAATTTATCAGTTCGTGAGTTAAAACGACAAATAGATAATAAATTCTATGAAAGACTAGAACATAAACCTGATAAAGTAGATATAATCACTTCAACAAATGTACCAGCCATAACGGAAAACTTTAAAAATCCAATTTTATTAAATTTAAATGGTAATAAAGTTGAAAATGAAAAGGATTTAGAAAAATTAATATATTCACAGTTAAGTTACGTATTTATGCAATTAGGAAATGATTTTACATGGGTAGGAAATCAATACAAAATAAGTGATGGTAACAAAAATTATTATATAGATATGCTACTTTAAAATATAAATTATAACTGTTACGTTGTAGTGGAAATAAAATGTAGAAGTTTAAAAAAAGAAGATAAAGGTCAAACTGAATTTTATATGACATTAGTTGATAAATATAAGAAAAGAGCAAATAATAATCCCACAATTGGAATAATAATTACGAAAGAACAAGATAAATTTGTTGCAAACTTTGTTAAAAGTGAAAAATTAATGACACTCACTTATGAGTTAGTGAACTAAACTATTTAAATAAGTAAAGAATAACAAGTATAATTTTATGTGATATACAGAAAAGCCATCTAAATAATATATAGTAATTTAATAATATTTCGTGAGTTAAATTGGTTTTTAAGTGTTTGGTGTAAATGGTAAAATAAAATGTGATAATAATTCAAGTTTTACAAAATTTAGGCAATTTTATCTAACTTTGACATAAACGTTTGCTATACGTATTTATAAAATAATATATATGCATAATTTAATTTAATCAAAATGTGCCACAGTGTGGCACATTTTGGGATTTATCAATACTGCGCCCCACTTGGGCGCACATGAATATTTTCAGAAAAATTGATTTTAGCAATAAAATAAATATTATCGTAAATTAAACAACAAAGTCCTTAAATAAATAGACATCAAGCATAAACTTTAGTATAATTAAATAGGGAGATGATTACAATAAAAGTATTTTTAGGTTATGACCACCAAGGGGTTAAATGTAAAGATGATATTATAAATTATTTAAATGAATATGGTTATGAGGTTGAAGTTCCAAATATAGAAAATAATGATACTGACGATTATCCGGATTTTGCAAAATGGGTTTGTCATAAAGTTTTAGAAGAACATTCTTTAGGTATTCTAGTTTGTGGCTCAGGCATAGGGATGTCTATCGCTGCCAACAAAGTGAGAGGCATAAGATGTGCTAGAGTTATTGATAGTAATGATGCATTTACTGCCAAAAATCACAATGGTGCCAATGTTATAGCATTTAGTGCAAATATTCCATCAAGTGAAATTCACAATATCATAGATAACTTTATCATGACCAAAGAACCAAGTGAAGAAAGACATTTAAGAAGAATTGAAAAAATAACAGAAATGGAAAATGAAAATTATGCTAGTTAAATTAATTCTTTATATATTTTTTACATTTGTATCAGCATTTGGTTTATCTGGAGTAAATTTTAATGGAATTATTAAATCGGGAAAAACGCTAGAAGCCAAAGTAATAGTTATGGTTTTAAGTTTTTCTTTTGGTTATTTATTAACAAATTTTGTACTAGATTTTTTAAATATTTAATAAACTTAAATGGAGATTAATATGAAAAATAAAATACTATTCTTAGCTGTAGTAGTTTTATCATTCGTAGCAATAGGTAGTTTCAAAAAAGAAACTACCTTTTCTGATAATAATATAAAAGAAGAAACACCTAAAGAAGAAGTTAAGCTAGCTATTAAAGATAGTGAAACTGGCATAGTTAGTAATATAGATTTAGAAGAATATGTCATAGGTGTTATCGCTGGAGAAATGCCTGCATCTTTTAATGTGGAAGCTCTAAAAGCTCAAGCTGTTGCAGCACGTACCTATGCCATATACAAAATGAATAATGCAAGTGGTACATATGACTTAGTAACAGATATAACTAATCAAGTCTATTTTACTAAAGATAAAATGAAAGAAAATTGGCAAGAAAATTATGAATATTATTATAATAAAATAAAAGATGCTGTTAATAGCACTAAAGATTTAATTATGACTTATAACGGTAACGTAATATGTAGTTTTTATTTTTCCACTAGTAACGGAAGTACGGAAGAAGCCAAGCCAGTCTTCGGAGAAAATAAAGAATATTTAAAAAGTGTAAGTTCACCAGAAAAGAGTAGTGTTACAAAAGTGACTTTAACTAAAGATGATTTTTGTAATAAGTTAAGTTTAGAATGTAGGAAAATTACTGTAAATTCCACAGAAAAAACATCATCAGGAAGAATAGATACTATAGTTATCAACAATAAAAGTTTTAAAGGAACAGAAGTAAGAACTAAACTAGGATTAAGGTCAACGGATTTTGAAATTAACATTTTATCAAATAATATTGAAATAACCACTAAAGGCTATGGTCATGGTGTTGGCATGAGTCAGTATGGAGCAAACACTTTAGCTGATGAAGGTAAAACTTACGAAGAAATATTAAAACATTATTATCAAAATATAAATATTGAAAAAATTAGTGTATAAAATATAGCAATTTTTACCATACTTTAAGTAGGATGGTGAAAAATGAAAACAAAAAGACTTAGAAAATTTGTTTTACCAACAGTTTATGTAATGGTTATCGGAGTATTATTTGTAAGTATTTCAATTCTGGGAAATGTATTACAGTCCCAAATGGAATACGATAATATGGCAGTTAGTGCATTAAAAGATAATGTAACCCCAGTTATCAAAAATGATGATACTCCAGTTAGTAAAATTGAAAAACCATTTGTAAGTACCAATGTTGCCATAAGCAAATCATTTTATGATATGACTGATGAAGCATCAAAACAACAAAATTCATTAGTGTATTATGAAAATACATACTTACAAAATAGTGGTGTTCTATATTCATCACAAGATGCATTCGAAGTATTAAGTAGCTTTGATGGCACAGTAACAAATGTTGCAACTGATGACATTCTTGGAAATTATGTAGAAATTACCCACAATCCAAACTTAAAAACTGTATATTATAGTTTAAGTGATGTCCAAGTTAAAAAAGATGATGTTGTTATAAGTGGTGATGTTATAGGTAAAAGTGGAGATAACAAACTAAATGGTGAAACAGAAAATTGCTTACTATTTGAAGTATATCATAATGGAGCAGCAATAGACCCAGAAGACTTTTATAATATGAATATTGAAGATTTAAAATAACATAAAACTAACCCTTTAATAATATATTTTATTAAGGGGTTGTTTGGTTAATGAATAAAGATATAAAAAGAAGAGTATTAAGTGAAGCAAATCATATTATTAAAACGCAAGACACAATAAGACAAACTGCAGATAGGTTCAATGTAAGTAAAAGTACTGTACATGCAGACCTATCCGAAAGACTAAAGGAAATAGATAAAAATCTAGGAAAAGAAATTGATAACATATTTAAAACCCATGATAGAGAAAAACATATCCGTGGGGGAGAAGTAACAAGACAAAAATATAAAAGAGGTTAAACTATGAAATATAACTATGTATTACATATAACAGATGATAATTTATATTTAAAGAAAAAAGATAAAGTAATAAAATACAAATTAGCAAAAGATGTTATATACGGAGGAAAAGTAGCAAATATAAATAAATTTATGAAATCTTTAGAAAAGTTATTAAGTGAAAATCATTTAAATAACTCTTTATTTGGTGAAAAAATCAAAATAATCGTCGCATCAAATTATACACCCGCTGATATAACATTTTTAAAAAACATAATGAATTGTTTTAACTATAGAAAGATAAGTATAGATAAAGAACTTAAATATTATAAATTAAATAGTACAAATTCTTATGTAAATGTCTTTGATAATTATTCAAATATAACATTCTTAGATGAATATAAAAAAGTTAATAACATCTATATTGAAACAAAATGTTTTTTAAATAATGATGATTTAATGTCTTACATAAATTATATTTTAGGAGAAAAAGAAGTATATTTATTAGGTAGTGGAAACCTCATTAATGAAATATTTTCTAATTTTGAAAACAAATTTAACAAAAAAACTTATATTTTTAAAAATTTTGAAACCTACATAATTACTAGCGAAAAGGCCTGAAAAACCCGCATTTTGTCGACCTTTGTCGAACGATTTTTGTTGCATTATATACTATAGTGTGTTAAAGTTTAAGAGTAGGAAGGAGCTAGAGTTATGATGCAGGGAACTGTTAAGTGGTTTAATAATGACAAAGGCTATGGTTTCATCGAATGTGATAAACTGTCTGACATCTTTGTGCATTATTCAGCTATCGTAAAAGAAGGTTATAAGACATTAAACGAAGGTGCAACAGTAAGCTTTAAATTAATTGAAACTTCAAAAGGTTTACAAGCAGTTGATGTTTTAGAACAAGAAA
>URWD01000041.1 GCA_900551525.1 uncultured Mycoplasmatota bacterium | reverse complement strand
AATGTAGCAGCATATACATGGAATTATAAAAATAATACAACAATAAATAGTGGAAATGGATCAAATACATGGAGTACAAGTTTGTTAAATAAAACAAATTTAAATAAAAACTTCATAACAAATATAGGAGCAGATTGGGCAGCTAAAATAGCAGAAACAACATGGAAGGTTGGAGGAAATGCATGGGCAAATATAGGAACACAACCAGCTAAAACAGCATATCAAAATGAAGTGGTAAATCCAGTTCCTGGATCAACTTCATCAAATGGAGAAACAGAATATAGTGCAAAAATAGGATTAATGTATGCAAGTGATTATGGATTTGCAGCAGCACCAAGTGCATGGACAGCAAATTTAAACACTTATGATGGCGAAGCCATTAAAAATGTTAATTGGATGTATATGGGGCTTTACGAATGGATTATTTCCCGTTCTGCGGACCATGCCTCTAGTGTGTTCGGTGTGTACAGCGCTGGCAACGTGCACGACGACGACGCGGCTCATGCGTTCGGTGTGCGCACAGTCTTCTATCTCTCATCTTCCGTAACTTATGTTGAAGGTGATGGAACTCAAAATTCACCAATTCGCATAAACTAATAGCTACAACCAAAGGTATATAATATAAAAGCCAATAATTGGCTTTTTATTTTGCTTAAAAATATCCATAATAAGTATAGATAGGTGGTATACATGAAAAAAATAAAAATATTATTAATAAGTTTATTATTACCAATAAATGTATTTGCATATTCAAATTATATAGTTCCTGGTGGTGAAACACTGGGTATTGAAATAAATAGTGATGGAGTGATGGTAATAGGTTTTTATCAAATAAATGGAAAATATAATAAAGGAACTCCTACTATAAAAGCCGGAGATTATATTATTAAAATAAATGATACATACGTAAATACAATAGATGAACTTACAAGTGCTATTGAAAGTAATATAGATAAAAAAGAAATAAATGTTACTATAAAAAGAAATGGCAAAGAAAAGGCAAGTAAGTTAGAACTTATAAAAGCTGGGGATATTTATAAAACTGGTTTATATGTTAAAGATAGCATAACAGGTACAGGTACACTTTCATATATTGATCCAGAAACAAAGATATTTGGTGCTCTTGGTCATGAAATAATTGAAAGTAATACAAGTAATATCGTAGAAATCAAAACCGGTACAATATTTAGAAATTATATAACTGGCATTGATAAAAGTAGAGTTGGTTATGCTGGAAGTAAAAATGCCAAATTTTATTATAATACCAAATATGGAAGTATTATGAAAAATACTGGGGTAGGAATATATGGATTATATGAATCTACAATACCAAATAAAGAAATGCTTGAAGTAGCAACTAAAGAAGAAGTTAAAATAGGTAGTGCAAAGATTGCAACAGTTTTAAATAAAGAAGAAGTAAAATATTATGATATAGAAATAAATAAAATAGATGAAACAGCTAAAATAAAAAATATATCATTTAAAATAACTGACAAAGAATTACTTGAAAAAACAGGTGGAGTTGTTCAAGGTATGAGCGGTTCTCCTATTATTCAAAATAATAAAATTATCGGAGCTGTAACTCATGTTATAATTGATAATCCCATGTCTGGTTATGGACTTTTTATAACTACCATGCTTGAAGAAGGAGAAAAATAGATTAATATCTATTTTTCTTTTTCTGTTTGTGATAAAATATAAATGGTGATAAAATTGAAAGTTTCAATAAAAGATAATATAGAATTGTATCGTAAAATAGATGAATTAACAAGTATAAATACAGTATCTAAGAAAAATTATAGAGATGATAAAATACTTAATATGGATGTCAGGATATTTAATGAAAATAGTAATAATACTTTAATTTATTTACATGGTGGTGGCTGGGTATCAGGTTCTTTAAATACCCATTCTAATATTTGCTATAAGTTATCTAAAGAATTAAATACTTGTGTTATAGCACTTGATTATCCTTTAGCCCCAGAAAATAAATTTCCTAGTGCCCTTAATGAAATAGATTTAGTATGCCAAGAAATATTTAAAAAATATAATAATATTTCTATAATGGGAGATTCAGCTGGTGCTAATCTTGCTTTTGCAGTTGCTATAAAAAACAAAAAATTAAAATTTAAAGAAGTAATATTAGGATATCCCGCCACTCAAACAGACTATACAAGCAATACTAAATATAAATCAGTATTAAAAAATAGTGGTAAAACTTTTTTAACTAAAGAATCTCTTCGTGATTATTTAAGTATGTATTTAAGAAATGATAAAGATTATAAGAATCCTTATGTAAACTTACTTAAAAACAATTGGCTTTTTGGCTTCCCTAAAACAACAATTATAACAGGAACTTTAGATCCACTCCATGATGAAGGTATAGCATTAAAAGAAAAATTAGAAAGATTTTTAATACCAGTTAGACATTTAGATATAGATGGAGCTCCCCATGCTTTTTTAACTAATAATATTTTTCATCAATATAGAGATTTAACTATAGAATTTTTAAAAGGAAGTGATACTTTTGAGTAAATGGTATAGATTAGATAATGCTGCTAAAATATTTCCCCCATCTAAAAGCAAAAATGATCCAAAGATATTTAGATTTAGTTGTTGTCTAAAAGAAAATATAGATGAAAATAAACTAAATATAGCACTTCAAAAAACATTAAATGAGTATCCTATATTTAAATCAAGTTTAAAAAAAGGTGTATTTTGGTATTATCTTGAAGAAACAAATAAAAATTTTACTGTAAAAGAAGAAACTAAATCTCCATGTTCTGATTTTTCTGGTAATCATTTATTTGAAGTAACATATTATAAAAGAAAAATAAATCTAGAAGTTGATCATGCCTTAACAGACGGAACAGGAACTCTTACTTTTTTAAAAAGTTTAACAGCAAATTATTTAAACCTAGTATATAATATGAATTCAGTTGAAATAATAAATGAAGGAAGCAGTAAAGAAATAAAGGAAGATGCTTTTATAAAATATAAAAGTAATAATTTTAAAAAAGCTATATCAAATAAAAAAGCTTATAAAATAAAAGAAGATAAATATGTTGAAAATAAACTTAAAATAATTGAAGGAATAGTAAGTACTAAAAAAGTGAAAGAAGAAGCCAAAAAATTAAATTTAACTGTAACAGAATATTTAACAAGTATTCTTATAAAAAGTATAAGTGAAACTAAAAGCAAAAGAAATAAAAAGCCAATTGTTATTACAGTACCAGTAAACTTAAGAAATTATTATCCATCATATACAGTAAGAAACTTTTTTAGTGTAGTAAATGTAAGTTTTAACGAAAAAGATAATTCATTTGAAAATATAAGTAAAGTTGTTAAAGAAGAATTTACTAAAGCATTAGATAAAGACAATATAAAAGCTAAAATGAATAGTACAATTAATTTAGAGAATATATTTATAGTTAGATTAGTTCCAGTAATACTTAAGGATTTTGTTTTAAAACTAGCATATAAAATAGCAAGTAAATACCAAACAATGACTTTATCAAATATTGGAATTGTCAAGATGCCTAAAATTTATGAAAAATATATTGATTATTTTGATGTATTTATAAGTACAGAAACTATTCAAATGTGTATGTGTTCTTATGAAGACAACATGGTATTAAGTTTTACTTCAAAGTTTACAACTAGTGAAATAGAAAGAAACTTTTTTAAAACATTAAGCAGTAATAACATTGATATTTATATTAATACCAACATGAGAGGTGAAGAAGATGATTAAATGTCATAAATGTAATGTTTATATTAATACTAAAGTAAGTAAATGTCCTCTTTGTCATAATCCTTTAGAAAAAAATGAAGGAATAGATGTTTTTCCAACACCTAACTTTGATTACAAAAAACACAATTTATTTATTAAATTATTATTTGCGTGTTCATTAATAGCTATATTTATATGTTTGTTTATCAATTATTCTATAAGTAATAAAATTAGTTGGGCTTATTTTGTAATTTTAGCAATTGTTAGTTTTTGGATTACTTTAATTGAAGCTATAAAGGGAAGAAAAAACTTTATAAGAATGCTATTTTTAGAAATGATCACTATTTTACTTTTATCTTATTTATGGGATAAATCAACTGGATTTAAGATGTGGAGTATAAATTATTGTTTACCATTTTTATGTGTTTTATATATGATAAGTATTTTAATAATATTACCATTTAAAAGTAAACTAAAAAAAGAATTTGTATTTTATGCTATGTTTAATTCTATCATAGGTTTAGTTCCTGGCATACTTATAATATTTAATAAAATAAATGTATTTTGGCCAAGTTATATTTCTGTTATATTAAGTATAGTTATTTTAGTATTTTTATTTGTATTTGATATAAAACAAATAAAAGAAGAGTTAGAAAGAAGATTTCATATCTAGTTCTAACTTTTTTTATTTAGCATATTCTTTTTATAAAGGGAGGAAATGATATGAATTGTATTATACCATTTACAAAAGATGTTAAATTTAAAAGTAATATTGCAGAAATTTTAAGTATTTCACTTGAACATGATTATACAGCAAATGAAACAGAGGTTTTA
This sequence comes from uncultured Mycoplasmatota bacterium, assembly GCA_900551525.1. Lineage (GTDB taxonomy): Bacteria > Bacillota_I > Bacilli_A > RF39 > UBA660 > Onthocola_B. The sequence continues at coordinate 2,967 of URWD01000041.1, read as the reverse complement.
GGTAATTTTACAATATCCGGGGAATATAAAGTGCATGAAGTAAGTGTTAATAAAGAACATTTTGAATATGTTTTACCATTTTCAGTTAATATGACAAATAAAATTGATACAAATAGTGTTAATTTTGAAGTGCAAGATTTTACCTATGAAGTTATTGATAATGATACACTCAGAGTAAATATTGAATATAGTATTAATGCCGATGAACTAAAGGAAGAAGAGCCTTTATTTAAACAAGTAGAAGAGCCAACACTTGATAATTTACTTGATGAAATAGATAGAGAAGTAGAAGAACCTAAAGAAGAAATAAACGAAGAAAGAGATATATCTGAAGAAACTAAAGATACTATTTTAAATAATATTAATGATAGTGATGATGTATATGTAACTTATCATATCCATGAAATGAAAGAAACTGATACAGTAGAAAGTATATGTTTAAAATATAATACCTCAGATGCAATACTTGGTGAATATAATGATTTAAGTACACTAACTCTTGGGGATAAAATTATAATACCTGAAATAAATGAATAAAAGTTTAGAAATACTAAAAGCTATATATAAACCGTATAGATATACAATTAAAGGCAAAACAACTATTTTAGAAACTACCAGCGGAGATTTTATAATAAAACCTAAGAATAAAGATATGAATGAATTATATAATTATCTAACTAATCGTGGCTTTATGAATTTTCCTAAGATTATTGATGCATCCAGAGATGAAGTTAATGTCTTTGAATATGTTGAAGATACAAAACTACCTAAAGAACAAAAATGTGAAGATTTAATAGAATTAATAGCTAGTTTACATAATAAAACTAGCTATTTTAAAGAAGTAAGTAGTGATAAATTTAAAACTATATATGAAGATATAAAAAGTAATATTAATTACTTAACTAATTATTATAATACTTTATATGAAATTGGCTTTAATGAAGACTATGAGTCACCATCAAATTATTTATTTTTAAGAAATTATTATAAATTAGATGCATCACTTAAGTATGCTGAAAAAGAATTAGATGAGTGGTATTCACTTGTAACAAGTGAAAATAAAATCAGAGTAGCTACTTTACATAACAATTTAGAACTTAATCATTTAAGAGATAATAAACTTATAAGCTGGGATAATTATATAATAGATACACCTGTTATAGATATAGTTAAACTTTATAAAAAAGAATGGAATAATATAGAATTTAGTGAAATATTATCAAGATATATGTACAAGTTTCCTTTACTTGATTATGAAAAAAAATTATTATTTATTTTAATAACACTGCCACCAGAAAGTAAAAAAAGTAATAATGAGTTTGAAAGATGTCAAAATGTAAGTAATTTAATTGATTATGTTTTTAAAACTGAAGAATTAATAAGGCCATATAATACGCATGATGAAGAAGAAAAATAAAGATATTTCTAAAAGTAAAATAAAAATATTAAATCTAAAGGGAAGTATTAAAGTAATTAGTGCTTGATAAAAAATTAATACTCCGAGTATAAATAAAATTATAATAGTTAAACCATTACGAGGACCATTACACTTCATGAGTAATCACCTATAAATAGTATATGTTAAATTCTTGTAATGGTTTTTTAGTGTACGATTTTACAAAATGTACAAATATGACGCTTTTATGTTTGTTCTTTTCGTTTATACTTATATAGTAATGTAAGAATATTATACGTAAGTTTGTTAAACAAAAAAGGTTGTGGTATGTATGGGAAAAAATGATAGCAACAACATGGAAGGTTGGAGAAAATAATTTTGCAAATATAGGAAACCAACCAGCCAAAACAGCATATCAAAATGAAATTGTGAGTCCTGTAACAACAAATACAACGGATAATGTAACAGAATACAAAGCAAAAATAGGTTTAATGTATGCTAGTAATTATGGGTTTGCAGTAGACCAAAGCACATGGAAAACAACGCTACGGAATTATACGAAAAGGTTACCAAATTGGATGTGTATAGCTATTGATGAGTGGACTATTACTCGTGATTCGAGCAATTCAGCTGGTGTGTTCATTTTGGCTAGTGAAGGCAGTATTACCCTCGGTTATGGAAACGTGGGATACAGTAAAGAAGTTCGTCCTGTCTTTTATCTTACATCTTCTGTAACTTATGCCTCTGGGGAAGGGACTCAAAGTTCACCAATTCGTATAAACTAGTGGCTAACCTAAAAATCAATCTATATAGGTTGATTTTTTGTTTATGTTTTGATAAACTATATATAGTAAGGTAAGTGATAAAATGAGAAGTAAAAAAGGGTTTGCTTTTGTGGAAACAATCATAACTGTAGTAATACTATCTGCATCACTTTTATATCTTTATAGTACCTACAATGCCATTATAAGTGATGAAAAAGTAAGATTATATTATGATGATCCAGCTTTTATTTACTATACAAATTATGTTAGAAAATTTTTAGAAGAATATAGTGATATAGAAAATGTAAAGAAAAATTATTTTAATGATACATATGTTGTTACTTTAGGAACTGGTTTTGATGCTTTATTCAATGAAACTGAAAAAGCTGATAACAGAATCAATTCTTTAGAAGAAATAGTTAAAAGTTTCAAAATAAATCAAATGATATTAGTAAAAAGTGAAATGTTTGATAATTGTTATGAAGGAAGTGAAAAGTATTGCAAATCATCAATAAGTAATTTAAGTTATAATATGCAAAAATACGTTAATTCTTTAAGTGATACAAAATATGATTACTATTTAGTTATTGAATATGCAAGTAAACTTGAGGATGAAACTGAAGAAAATAAAAATAAAGAAAGAAATATTATTAAGTGTACTCCGGGGATAGACAAACGATGTCAAACTTATTATGCCTCAGTAGGTATGTATGGAAAAAGTCAAGAAAAAAAGCAAAAATTATCCGAATATGTAATATCACAATATAATGGAGTACAGGGAACAAATAATATATATCATCATGATGG
>URWD01000040.1 GCA_900551525.1 uncultured Mycoplasmatota bacterium | reverse complement strand
TTGATTTCCTTTTCCACTTGCAAAATTATCTTGATTTATACTAAAAGATATTGCACTTCCATTTGAAAATGTAAATGTATCTACAGTATTTGCATTAACTTTGATATCTGCTACTGCTGGATCTCCTACTTGGGCATTAAAATATGCATATGTTGCAGTTATAACTGTTAAAGCAAGTGCTACAACAGCCCCTATACTTACTATTTTTGTCTTTTTATTTTCCATATTTAAACTACTCCTTTATCATAAATAAATGATAACAAATAATTTGATTTTTGTAAATAGAATATAAGTTTTTTTAAAAATTAAACAATAAAATTAATAAGTATTATTTATTATTTTTAAAATTTGACATTATTTATAAAACTAAAAAAGAATAGTTTCCTATTCTTTTAAAGTTCTTCTGGTAAATTTTGAACTAATTTTGCAACACTATTAGTAAATTCTTTTATAAGTACAGCAAGTAGTTCTCCATCTTCAACCTTTTCAACAAATCCTTGGCCATCTTCATTTATTTCTTTGAAGATAACATATTCATCACTAGGTTCTTCTTCTTCATTTAATACGACAGATAAGAAATAATTATCATTGTTATAAGTTACTTTTTCAAGTAATAAGCAATTTACATCATTTTCTAAAGTAATCACACTATCAACTATCATTATCTTCCTCCACGACCTTCTTCTAAGTTATATTCTTCCCCAGCAATTTCATCTAATCTTTCAACTGGTTGTTCTTTCTTTTCAGCATCTAAAGAGTCAACTTCACTATCTAAACTATTACCAAATAAATTCTTAAAGTTTTCAAATAAAGTTGTTTTCTTTTCTTCTTCCTTAGGTTCTTCTTTTACTTCTGGTGTTTCTACAACTTCAGGAGCCTCAACCATTTCAGGAGCTTCAACTACTTCTTGAGCTTCCACTTTTTCTTCTTCTGAAACTTTATCTAAAGCTTCTTCTTTCTTTCTATTTTTATTTTTTCTTAAACTTTTTAATAATGCTTTAGCATCACTTATTATATTAGAACCAACAACTGGTAATTCATAACTTGCATTTCCAAATTGAGCTTGAGGAACTTCAACAGCACCAGCATCAATCATCTTATTATAAATCTTTTGACCTATAACACCAATTCCAGCACCTGCTAACATAGCTGTTCCAATTGGAGATAAACTAGCACCAGCAACAACAGCAAGCATACCACCTAAACCACCATAGCAAAGAATAGCTTTAACATATGGAGCAACGATTGCTCTACGAGTTCTCTTATATGAAAGTCTTCCACTTGGAACTCTGCTTTCTCTAACTGGTTTATTTTCTTTTTTAGGTTCTTCTTTCACTTCTTCTGCTTTAACTTCTTCAGTAACATCTTTAGATTGTTCTTTAGTATTTACAAAAGCACTAATATATGAAGTAAAGTCATCAATTTTATTATTTATACCAATTCCTTCAGTATATTTAAAACCTTCTGGAAGCACTAACTTTGTTGGATCATCAACATTTATAGCATCTCCAATAACTTCTACATCAGGATTAAGTCTTTTTAATTCATAAACTAAATCTTCAACTTCTGTAATATTTTTAGTTTTAGGTTCTTCTACTACTTTTTCTTCAGTCTTTTGTTCTTCTTCATTTTCTAAAACTGGAGTTTCAAATTTTTCAATTGTTTTAGCATCTGCTTTTTCTAAACCATATTTAGCACATAAATCATCAAATTCTCTCTGATTCTTTTGTGTTTCAAAACCAAATAAAACAATCTTATCTCTAGTTTCACGAATAACTGCAGCTAGCTTATCCATTTTTTCAGGTTCCATTGATAATTTTCTAAAAGCATTATCTAAAGCATTAACTGCTTGCAATAATTCATTCTTATATTCTACAATATCATTAGCTTTAAGTGGTTTTTCACTTAATTCTTTTTGATCATTATAAAATTTAATAGCCTCTTCTTTAGCTTGCTTAGCATGATTTAAAGCATATGATAACTTTATAGTTTCAGTAGTTCTAGTTACATCATCAATAGTTTTATCAACTTTAAGCATAGATATTCTCTTTTGAATATCTTTTAAATTTTCTTCTCTTCCTTTTAAGATTTCTTCAGCTTTTAATGTATTTCTAAAAAGTCTTGAAGATTTATCTCTTAAATCATTTAATAAATTTTGAAATGAAGTAGCATCTGGACTAGTTTTAAAATATGCATCGTTATTTACTACTTCTTCAATTTTGTCTAAACTACCAGCAATATCTTTACCAAAAACTTCAGCATTAACACCTTCATTAATACTTTGTTGTAATCTTCCTAATTTATTTACTACTTCTTCAAGGCTACCATTACCTATTTCACGAATAAAATTAGATGTATCTTTAATTACAAAACCATTTTCTACAAGTAAAGCCGTAGTTTGTTCAATACTTTTTAATTCTTCATCTGTCATAATTCATTTTCCCTTCTATTATTAGATTATCACAAAATATGATAAAATGCAAGAAAAAAACGCATATAGAGCAACCTCTTTATGCATTTTTCTATTCTTCTTCATTTGTAACTTCAATTACAGTTTTACCATTGTAATTTCCGCACTTAGTACATGCTCTATGAGGTCTTAAAGCTGCACCGCATTTAGAACATTTTGTTAATGCTCCAACTTCTTTCTTTAAATGAGTTCTACGCATTCTTTTTTTTGTCTTACTTGTTCTTCTAAAAGGAACTGCCATGTTTATTCACCACCTTTAAATAATTCATTTAACTTTTCAAATCTTGGATCTAACCCATCATCTTCATTTTTACTATTTAACTCCCAGCCATTGCCTTTCATATTGACACCAGCTGAACCTGTAACCCGAATGGGAACTTCCAATACAATATTTTCCCATAAAAATTCGATTATATCAAGTATATTTTGACTTTTTTCAAAATATTTTTCATTATTTGCATCATTTTCTGTCAAAATTTCATCAATTTTAATAGAAAATGGGTATTTTATAGGTTCATTCGTAATAGCATCACTTAATGTCATCTCACCATTTACATCTAAAATTATTTCAATTTCATCTGACAAATTATATTTAATAACACCATTTACATAAACATCTGATAAAGATTTAATACTTGTACTTTTATAAAATTCTTCAGGTATTTTAACTTTTTCATCAATATTTATTGGTAATAAATTCAAATTAATTTTCATGTACTTTTCACCTTCATTAAATAAATATAATCATTATTTAAATTCTTCCACACTTTTGAAGAACTCATATCTATTATAACATAATTATCATCAAAACTTAAGTAAAAAGTATTATTATTTAAATAAATTAAACTATTTATCTCTCCATTTAAATTATATTCAAAAGTATATGTATCTTTAGAAATAGAATAATTTTTTAAAGTATTATTTTCTAAAGTGATAAAGCCATCATTAGAAATACTATAAAATGACATTTGACTTAAATCATAATTAGCAAACTTTTCTAGACTACAAGCATTAAGTTCATCATTTTTCAAATAAAATAAAAATTTATCACTTACATCTACTAGTTCTACATTATCATTTTTTTCATACATAGCTATCATTTTTTTCTTTTTACTTGTCATATCATATTCATAAATACTTTCATCAATAGCATAATATAATTTATTATTCTGAACTAAATATTCATTTGCTTGTTCTACTTTTTCTATCGTATCACTACCATATTTTCTATAGCTTACTTTCTCATTATCACTAATTACCATATAATCATGAGTAAGTTTTACATTATCATATTTATTATAAAACTCATCTAATTCATAGAAATAAAATTCTTTCTTTTTATTATCATATCTAAGTTCATTAACAGCATCCGAATAAAGTACTGCTTTTTTATCAATATTAATCATATCTTTTACTTCATAAAAAGTTTTAACATCTAAATATTTTTCATCATTTTCACTAATACCATAAATTTTATAAATATTATCTTCATCTATTGTAACTCCGATATAGTCATACATTTTGCTATAGTCATCATTTCTTTGCGTATTTTCATCATTTCTATTTTTAATAAACGAAGAAATTTTACCTAAAAGAATAACTACAATTATTATTACAACTACGGAAATAGCACCTATTATTAATTTTTTCCTTTTTTCTGGAAGCATTATAACACCCTCCTAAACATTTTCTCAAGTTCATAATTAGTAAATTTCATAATTGATGGTCTACCATGACAACAATTATATGGGTTATCGCATTTTACTAAATCATCAAGCAATTTTTCCATTTCTTCCATACTTAAATGTTCATTAGCTTTAACACTCATTTTACAACTTACCATCTTAGCTAAACTATCTAAAAACTTATCTTTATTAAAGTTTTTTCCCATTTCAATTACTAAATCAACAATATATTTAAGATTATCTCCTTCATAGTTTTCTTTAAGCCATGTCGGATGACTTTTAATAAGCACTGTATTTATACCAAATTCTTCTATAACAAACCCTAAATTTTCTAAAACATCTTTTCTATCCATAAATATATTATAATCACTTGTAGATAATTCAAATTTCATAGGTACAAGCATATCTGTAAAGCTTATCTTTTCTTCTTTAAACTCTTTAGTAATCATTTCATAGTTTACCCTTTCATGGGCAGCATGTTGGTCTAATATAAACATACCATCTTCATTTTCAGCAATTATATATGTACCATGAACTTGCCCAACCGGATATAATTTTAAACTCTTGAACTCTTCATTTTTAACTACTTCTTCACTCTTTGAACCAATATCCAAGAATGTTTGCACAATAACTTCTGGTTTTGCATCTATTTCTTCTTTTTTACTTTCATAAACACTTGGTTCTATAAAATTATCTTTAATATCATTATTAGCTTCATCAAGTATAGCATCTGGAACTAACAAATTATTATATAAAACTTTTTTAATAGTTTGATAAATTAAATCTGTTAATTCTTCAGTTTTACTTAGTTTTACCTCTTGTTTAGTGGGATGAATATTTACATCTACAAGTGTTGGATCTGTATAAATATTTAGTACTGTAATTGGATAAAATCCTTCATGTTTATATGTGTTATAAGCATCATTTATAGCTCTATTTATATCATTATTTCTAACTATTCTACCATTTATAAATATATTAAAATGATTTCTGTTTTTCTTTAAAATGCTTGGCTTAGATACAAAACCTGTAACTTCAAAATCATCTGATGCACATTTTATTTCTAACATATTACTAGAAACATTAAGCCCATATATTTCATGAATTGTCTTAAGTAAATTACCACTTCCACTTGATTTTACCACCACTTTATCATTATTTGTTAAAGTAAAGGCAACATCAGGTCTAGATAACGCTAATTTTTCAATAAACTGAGTACAATTATTTAGTTCAGTTACTTCACTTTTTAAATATTTAAGCCTAGCTGGTGTATTATAAAATATATTAGTTACATGAATTTCTGTTCCAATTCTTGCTGGTGCATCCTCAACTTCTAGAGTTTCACCACCCTTTATATGAACGTGTGTTCCAACTTCGCCACTACATGTTATAAGTTCTACTTCAGAAACACTAGCAATACTAGCTAAAGCTTCACCACGAAATCCAAGAGTTTCAATAAAAAATAAATCATCATCTTTATATATTTTACTTGTTGCATGTCTATAAAAAGCTAAACATGCATCTTCTCTATCCATGCCTACACCATTATCAATAACACTTATTTCTTTTAAGCCACCACTAATTAAATTTACTTTGATGTTAGTTCCTCCGGCATCCAAGGAATTTTCCACAAGTTCTTTTAAAACTGAAGCACATTTTTCAACAACTTCACCAGCTGCTATTTTATTTGCTAAATTTTCACTCATTACTCTAATCTTAGTCATGACTATCACCAATTATTGAAGGCCTTATTTCATAATCACTTGTTGATAAACTAATTAAAGTAGTTTTACTAAATTTAATAAAACCTAAACCTTTTAATACAACATCACTATTTTTAGGTACAATGATATTACATTCTACACTTTCAATCTCTTTCCTTCTTAAAATTTTTACCTCATTACCAACATAAATAGTAAAATTACTATTTTCTTTAATATTTAATTTTATACCATTAATAGAAAGGTAATGTTTACTTGGAAGCTGATATGAACGAGGATTGATACTACTTTTAGGAATATTTTCTCTATTTATGTTATCCATAAGCCCTGGTGCATCATAAATAGTTATGCCATCAATATTTAGTTTAATTAACTCTTGAGTAGTATTCTGAGAATTACTTACTGTTATATCACTTCCAATTAAGCTATTGATTAAACTACTTTTACCAGCATTTGTAAATCCTACAAAAATAACTTTTTTATTTTCTAAGCATAAATTTGTTATCGTGCTTATATTAAGCTTCTTTTTACTACTTGTAAGAATTATATCCTCTTTTATTTCATATAAATTCTTAATATTATGAGTTAATTTATTATATTTAATATTCTTAGGTATAATATCAGCTTTAGTAAGTACTATTACCTTTTTACCTTTTATCTTTTTATAATATTTGATTACATTACTATCCAAATTTATAAAATCTGTTAAAAAGAAAACAAAAGCATCTAACTTATTTATTTTTTTTATTAACTCTTCATTATCTATTTTAACTCCCGTATTTGTTAAAACATTATAATTTTTAAGTTTAAAACATCTTTCACATAATTCATTTTTAATATCCGGTGTATAACCAACATCATTTTTATTTTCATTTTGAAGTGTTATTCCACAACCTACACATTTAGTCATAATACACCCCACTTACGAGAATATTCTTTTTAGCTAATTTGTTTAATATTCTTTTTTCTATAAATCTATTTACTCTAGTTGGAAACATTTCATATTTAGCTACTCTGTTTACTAATATGCTAGTAAAACCCATTCTATTGGCACCAAGTATATCAGTTAAAAGTTGATCCCCAATACAAGCTACTTCATCTATCTTAAATTTATATAGAGAAAGTATCTTTTTATATTTAGTTTTTAAAGGCTTTTTACTACTAAATGCAACATCAACATTTAATTTTTCTTTAAATGGTCTAAGTCTATTTTTGCCACTATTAGACACAATAATTACTTTAAAATCTGCTTCTAATCTGGCAATTAATTCTTTAACCTTTTGATCAGGTTCTGTAACTTTATATGGTGCAATAGTATTATCTAAGTCAAATAATAAACATTTAATACCATTTTTCTTTAGTTTTTTATAATTTATTGTATAAATGCTTTGAGCATATATATCAGGTATAAAATAATCAAGCATAGTATCACTCTCTTTTCTTCTAAAATTATACCATATGAAAAGAAAAAAACAAAGAAAAAACCGACAGAAAAGTAATAACGATTAATTTATTCTCCATCAGTTAATTATATTTTATTTATTTATCAATTAATTCAATTTCTTCTTTGGATAAACCAGTTATTTCAACTATTTCATCAACAGGATAGTTTTTTTTAAGTAAATTAATTGCAATTTCAGTTTTTCCCTCGGCTTTACCTTCAGCAAGCCCTTCAGTCTTTCCTTCAGCAAGAGCCTCCCTGCGGACAAGTTCATCTCTGGTATTTCTAACTAACATTTCATCTTCTTCTGGTGTAAGACCATAA
>URWD01000039.1 GCA_900551525.1 uncultured Mycoplasmatota bacterium | reverse complement strand
AAGACTCTATTCTAAGTTCACTATACAAAAAAAGTCAAGAAAAATCGGTCGACATAGTTCGACAATTATTTTAAAAGCACCGGTTTTACTTAGGTTTTATGGGCATTCTTTCCTAACAAACAATTTTAATTTTTTGGAAAATTTTCACTTGCGTAAGACTGATGTAGTATAAAAAATAAAATTTAGTATACCAAATCAAATATTTCTTTCTAATTTTAATTATGCGATGTGAAATATTACCAAATTTTGCATATTTTTTGAAAATTATTTCCATACTAGCTTATAGGTGATAACTTTGAGGGCAATGAGATTTATGGTAAAATCATTTATTTTTATGTTTATATCCTTGGTAGTTGTTATCATTGGACTTTATACTTATGCTTATTTAAGTCCCAAACTTGATTTAAAAACTAGTGGAAGTTTATATCTCTATGATAATCAGAATGAATTATTATATCAAGGCTCCAGAAGCAATGAATGGGCTAATTTAGAAGATATTAATGAAAATTTAGTAAATGCTGTGATTGCTGTTGAAGATAAAAACTTTTATGATCATCATGGATTTGACTATTTGAGAATTGCTAAAGCAATGCTTACTAACATAAAGAAAAAATCTATTGTACAAGGGGCATCTACAATATCACAACAATATATTAAAAATTTATATTTGGATTTTGATAAAACATGGGGAAGAAAGATTGAAGAAGCTTTTTTAACACTTGAACTTGAAGTACATTATGATAAGGATGATATTTTAGAAGGTTATTTAAATACTATTAATTATGGACAAGGTAATATGGGTATTGTAAATGCTGCCAGTTTCTATTTTAATAAAAAACCTAAAGATTTAACTTTAGAAGAAGCCATTGTGCTTGCTGGCATACCTAAAAATCCTGCTGGTTACAATCCTGTTAGTAATTATGAAGCATCTATAAATAGAGCATGGGTTGTTGCTAAATCAATGCTTAATAATGGATATATTGATGAAAATACATATAATAATTTATTTAAAGAAAAATTAGAAATTTTTGGTCAAACTAAAAAAAATAATTTGCAAATGATTATGTACTATCAAGAAGCTGTTTTAAATGAGCTTAGTACTATTAAAGAAGTACCTGCTTCGTTAGTAAATGCTGGTGGTCTTAAGATATATACCACACTCGATTTAAATGAACAAACTAACTTAGAGAAAAATATTTTAGAAAATAAACCTAATGATAATGTACAAGTTGCAAGTGTTATTGTGGACCCTAAAACTGGTGCTGTTAAAGCTTTAACTGGGGGAATGAATTATGCTAAAAGTCAGTATAATAGAGCTTTAAAGAGTAAAAGGCAAGTTGGGTCAACTATGAAACCGTTTCTTTATTATGCAGCTTTAGAGAATAATATGACAATGTCAAGTTCATTTAAAAGTGAAGAAACTACATTTTATTTATCAAATGGTAAAACTTATGCACCTCAAAATGCTGGAAACATATATGCTAGTAAAGAAATAACTATGGCTGCCGCTCTTGCTTTATCGGATAATATTTATGCTGTTAAAACTAATCTTTTTCTCGGAGCTGATAAAATGATTGATGTTGCTAAAAGAACTGGAATTACTGCTTCTTTAGATGAAGTTGCATCACTTCCTCTTGGTACTAGTGAAATAAATATTTTAGATTATGCTACTGGTTATACAACATTTGCTTCTGGGGGTTATGAAAAAGATTTATATTTTATAGAAAAAATTGAAGATTTAGATGGAAATGTGTTATATGAGCATGAAAATAAAAATACTTTAGTTATTAATCCAAATTATACTTATATTTTAAATGAAATGATGACATCTACGACGAATAGTGCTTATGTTGATTATACAACACCTACTGCCCTTAATATTGCAGGTAATTTAACACATAAATATGCACTAAAAACTGGTTCAACTAATACTGATTATTGGATTGTTGGGTATAATCCTGATAGACTTATGATGATGTGGATGGGTTATGATGATAATCAATTTGTAGATGGTAGTATTAGAAATAGTTCTAAAAAAATATGGGCTACGACTATTGAACAGTCGCTTGAAAATATCGGTGATAGTTGGTATGAACTACCTAAAAACGTTGTAGCAATACCTTTAGATGCTGTAACCGGTAAGCCAACAAATGATGTTAATAAGGCTACTTTATATTATTATGTGAAAGGTACCGAACCAGGAGTTTCACGTGAACAATATGTAATGAATGAAGAAAAAAAGCAAGAAGACTAGATATTTTAGAAGTTATATTATATAATTATTATAGGTGATGTAAATGTATAATTATGCTTTTAAAGAAAATGATGAACATGTTTTAAATGAAGCAGCAGATGTCAATATTAAGTTTGACAAAAGAAATATGCTTGTTAATATTTTGTTAACAAATAAAAATGTATTAGTTTTTTATGATACTGAACGTGATAGTGCCCTCAAAACTGGAGGAATGCAAGTAATGCCAGAATTCGAAATATTATTTAAAGTAGGTTTAGATAATATGGATTATATTATTAAAGATGAAGATACTATTTTAAATATGAATGGTGGTTCTGTTACAATGTACAATTTTAATATAAAGGATTTTATTGAAAAAGATGACTAAATTATTAGCCATCTTTTTAGTTATTTAAATCTTTTTTGATTTTAATATTGATGTGATATTCAGTTGGTAAGTTCATTTCTTCAACTACTACTTTATCACTATCTAAATGTAAATTTCTAATTGTTTTTATTACTTCGTTTAAGTAATCATTATTACTACTTTCTACTTTATTATCTGTAGTTGGAATAAAGAAGTCATCAAGCATTTCAATATTATCTGTTTGATTTATTAAATTTTCAGGTTGTGGTTTTGATTCTACTTTTGGAATTTCAAATGTTGGGGTTATTTCTTCAGTATTCATATTAGCTGCCGTATCTTCAAGAAAGTTGAAAAATTTATTGGGCATTTTTTCTGGATTTGAAAAGAATGCATCTGGGGTTATACTTGGTGATGGTTTAACATCATCAAGTGTATCTTCTTTAGTTATATCTTTTAGTTCTGAAACATCAGTAAATATATCTTCGATATTTGGTAATGTATCAATATTTTGACTTGAAGGTGTATTAATGTTTTCAACTGGGGCCTCTTTTTGAGTAATTGTTTCAAGTGACTCAGTTTTATCAATTTCATTATTTTTAGGTTGTTCAACAATACTTCCACTTGTTGTATCTATGTTTTTTATTTCGTCTTCAAGTTGTTTAACAGTTAATCTTTCATTTATCACTTTGTTTAGTAACTCCCTTTGTTTTTCATGTGATGGAACTTTAAGTAAAGTTCTGGCATGTCTTTCTGATATTTTTTCTGCTAAAATAGCTTCTTGAACTGCTTCATCTAGAGTTAACAAACGTAGTTTATTAGAAATGGCAGATTGAGATAATCCCATTTTTCTAGCAAGTTCATCTTGAGTCATGTAACCTTTATCTAAAAGCGCTTGATATGAACGTGCTTCTTCAATAGCTGTTAAATCTTTTCTTTGAATATTTTCTACGATTGCTACTTCAGCTGATGCATTGTCATCTAAATTGGAAATAACTGCAGGCACTGAAACCAATCCAGCCATTTTAGCTGCTTTAAATCTTCTTTCACCAGCTATTATTTCATATTTGTCATTCTTTCTTCTTAAAACAAGTGGTTGAATTATGCCATGTTGTTTGATTGACGAAGCTAAATCTGCAAGTGATGCATCATCAAAAGACAACCGTGGTTGGAAACGGTTTGGAATTATGTCCTCGATAGGAACCTGTAATATTTGACTTTCCATTTGTATGTTATTCACACTAATCAACCCTTTATCATATATAATGATACATTATTTGTAGAATTTTTGCAAGAGCTTTTTACTTTTTTATTTTGTTAAAACATAAAAAAACAAGAAAACATAGAGTTTATCTTGGTTTTCTCGTATATAGTTTTAATATGGTTTCTTTATTATTTTTTCATATGGTCTTAATTCACTTAGTATTGTTTCTTTTATTTTTTTCACCTTAATGATGTTTCTCATTCCTGTTTCATCAGATAATAAAAATGTATTTATTTCTTCGATTGTGCCGTGCATTTTAGAAATAGCATTTTTACTATTTTCTACTTCTTCAGTATTACTGCCTTTCATAGCTATAAAGTACTTATTTTCTTTAACAAGTGGCATAGCAAGTTCTGTTAAAACTGGCATGTTGGTAACTGCTCTAGCTGTGACAACATCATAATAATTTAATCTTTTATTTCTAAGAGATTCTACTCTTGTGTTAATAAGTTCTAGGTTATCAACATGAATTTTATCTTTTAATTCCGTTAAGAACTTTATTTTTTTATTATTACTATCTAATAAAGTTACCTTTAAACTTGGAAAAAATATCTTTATTACCATTCCTGGAAAACCTGCACCAGTACCAAAGTCTAGTAAATTTTCACATATATTTAAATCAATTACTTTTGTAAGAGTTAAACTATCATAAAAATGTTTCAAATATATATCTTCGATGTTTGTTATCGCTGTTAGATTTGTATGTTCATTATATTCTCTTAGAAAGTTTGCATAGATTTCTAATTGTTTTAATTTTTCATCAGTTATTTCAAGACCTAATTCTTTTACTTTTTCAATAAATTCATTAATTTTCATCTTTACCATATTCTTTCTTTAGATAAATACTTAAAACTGAAATATCTACAGGGTTTACTCCACTTATACGAGATGCTTGAGCAATTGTTTTAGGTCTTATTTTATCTAATTTTTGTCTTGCTTCACTAGCTAAATTTGTTACTTTACTATAGTCAATGTTTTCAGGTATTTGTTTTTCTTCAAGTTTTTCTAATTTTTCTACTTCTTTATAAGCTTTTTTAATATATCCATCATATTTGGCATTTATTTCTACTTGTTCTTTTACTTCATCTGGATAATCTAAAGTTATAAAGTTTTCAATAAAGTCTAGATTTATTTCTGGTCTTCTTAAAAGTTCATAATAGTTTAGGCCCGTAAGTGGAACATTTTTATTATTATTTATAAATATTTCTTTAACTTCACTAGTTAGATGAAGTGTATTTTCTGTTAAATATGTTGTTAATTTTTTAATATTCTCTTCTTTAGTAAGTAATCTTCCATATTGTTCTTCATTTATTGTACCTATTTCATGGGCATAATGACGTAGTCTTAAGTCAGCGTTATCATGTCTTAATATTAGACGAAATTCTGCTCTTGATGTTAGCATACGATAAGGTTCTATAGTTCCTTTTGTTACTAAGTCATCAATTAATACTCCGATATAGGCATCACTTCTTTTTAATATTAGAGGTTCTTTGTTATCTATTTTTAAAACTGCATTTATACCTGCGATTATTCCTTGTCCGGCAGCTTCTTCATAACCGCTTGTACCATTTATTTGACCTGCAGTAAATAAATTTTCTAAAACTTTATTTTCTAAACTTGGTTTAATTTGTAATGGGTCAATTGCATCATATTCAATAGCGTAAGCATATTTGCTAATAACTGCGTTTTCTAGGCCATGTAAACTATGAACCATTTGTTCTTGAACATCTTCTGGCATGCTCGTTGAAAATCCTTGTAAATACCAATCATCATAATATAAACTTTCTGGTTCTAAAAATAATTGATGTCTTTCTTTATCCGCAAATCTTACAATTTTATCTTCAATGGATGGACAATATCTTGGACCTACTCCGGTTGCATATCCTCCATACATTGCGGACTTTTTTAAATTATCTCTAATAATTTGATGAGTTTTTTCATTGGTATAAAGTAAGTAACATGGTTTTTGGTCTTCTAATTTATAGCTTGGTGCAAAATCATTTGAAAATGTCCAATAAGTATTATCACCATGTTCCTTGCTCATTACAGAAAAATCTATGGAATCTTTTTTAATTCTTTGTGGAGTACCTGTTTTTAATCTTATTATTTTTAAGCCATATTCATTTAATTTTGTTGATAAATAGTTACTTCTTCTTTCTCCATGCGGTCCACCAGGTGTATTTTTGCTACCCACAAGAATATTACCACGTAGGTATGTACCCGTTGTTAAAATTACAGTTTTACCTTCAATTCTTTCATTTTTTTCAGTAATAACACCCTTAACTACATTATTTTCAAGAATTAGGTCTTCTACTAAAGATTCTTTTATTGTTAAGTTAGGCATTTTCATTAAATATTCTTGCATATTTTTAGGATATGTTATTTTATCTGCTTGAGCACGTAAGCTTCTTACTGCTGGTCCTTTAGAATTATTAAGCATTTTTATTTGAATGTGAGAAATATCTGCGATATGTCCCATTAAACCACCTAGAGCATCAACTTCACGTACTATAATGCCTTTGGCTGTTCCTCCGATTGATGGATTACATGGCATATCACCTATATTTTTAATATTACCTGTTATAAGTAATGTCTTTTTACCTAATTTGGCTGCAATGTGACTTGCTTCAATTCCAGCATGTCCTCCACCTACTACAATTACATCATACATATTTGTACCTCACTTTCCTAAACAAAAATTACTAAATATTTTGTCTACTAATTCGCCTTCATAACTATCTCCCATAATTTCACCAAGATAGTTCCAAGCTGCTTTTAAATCTATTTCTATTATGTCAACAGAATATCCTGCTTCAAGATTATTTTGAGCATTTTTTAATGTTTCTTCGGCCTTATTTACTAAATCTATTTCTCTTAGATTACATAAGTAACTCATATCTTTATTTACAATACTACCTAAATTTAAT
This sequence comes from uncultured Mycoplasmatota bacterium, assembly GCA_900551525.1. Classification (GTDB taxonomy): domain Bacteria; phylum Bacillota_I; class Bacilli_A; order RF39; family UBA660; genus Onthocola_B. The sequence goes on along the minus strand of URWD01000039.1, from coordinate 1,123 downwards.
TTGTTACTAATTGCTTCTTTTAAAGTATTTAAACCATATAAATCAATTGTGTTACCATAAGTTACATCTTTAATTGTTTCAGGTAATACTAGTTTCTTCTCTAAGTCCATTTTATTTACAAATACAAGTAATCTTTCATTATTATATTTATCTAACATAGTTAGTTCTTCATTTGTCATTTCTTCATTATTATTTAAAACAAGTAAAATAATGTCTGCATTATCAGCAGTTTTTTTACTTTTATCAACACCTATTTTTTCAACGATATCTGTTGTTTCTCTGATACCTGCTGTATCTATAAAGTTGATTGCTACTCCATTTAAGGTAATTGTGCCTTCAACTATATCTCTAGTTGTACCAGGAATATCTGTTACAATTGCTTTTTCTTCATCAAGTAAACTATTTAAAATACTACTTTTACCTACGTTTGGTTTACCTATAATTGCAACATTTACTCCTTCTTTAATAAGTCTTCCGTTTTTAGCTCCACTTACTAAAACATTTAATTCTTTAGTAATATCATCAAGGTATTCATGCATTAAATTTTCTGTTACTTCAAGTTCATCAGTATATTCAGGATAATCAATATTTACTTCAATGTTGGCAAGTATTTTGGCTATTTTTTCTCTTAGGTTACTTATTTGTTTTGATAATTTTCCATCAACATTATTTATAGCTAAAGTTCTAGCTGCATCTGTTTTGGCAATAATTAAATCATTTACTGATTCAGCTTCAAGAAGATTTATTCTACCATTTAAATAAGCTCTTTTTGTAAATTCACCTGGTTCTGCAAGACGACATCCTGATGCCAGTAATATTTCCATCACTTTTTTAGTAGTGTTAATTCCTCCATGACAATTTATCTCTATTGTATCTTCAGTTGTATAAGTCTTTGGTCCTTTCATTAGCATAACTAAAACTTCATCAATAACTTCTTCATTATATTTAATATGTCCATAGTGGATTGTGTGGCTGGAAGCATTTTTTAAATCATGATCAAAAATACTGTCAACAATGCTTACAGTTTCTGGTCCAGTTACACGGACAATAGATATTGCTCCGATGCCTATTGAAGTTGATATTGCACAGATTGTATCTTCCATAAAAAATACTTCCTTTCATT
>URWD01000038.1 GCA_900551525.1 uncultured Mycoplasmatota bacterium | reverse complement strand
ACTTTCGTTACTTCCAAAGCATACAAAGTTATTTACTACATCACTTGCTCCTGCAAATCTGTATGAGTTGTCTCCTGCTCCATTTGTTAGGCTAGTATCATGATGATAGATGTTTGTTTCTGGGCTTATACTTTTTTGGCTTAATGTAGTTACACAACTAGCAAGTGTTTCTCCCCCACTACACACATCTGCTACAGTTGATGGAAATGCTTTTTTTTGTAAATATACATCTATATTCATATTTGCATTTTCATTAATGGATTGATCTGTTGATAGGTTAACAAATGTTAAAGTAAATGTCCATGTATGTGTTGTACCTGTTGTAGATGATGTTGTTGCTATTGGATAATCAGTTTTAATATTAAATAGTCCTGTTTTATCAGTTACATCAAAACCTGATATTCCTCCAGAAGTTGTGTATGTGAGGCCATCTACTGATGTAACATTACTTCCTTTTTCATCTTTAATTGTCAAAAGCACTTCAGGTGTTTTAGCTGTTGTTGAATATGTATAAGTATTATTTTTAATATAAACACCAACATAATATGTTGCATCTGCTTTATTTGTTTTACTTGATGCCACTAACTTAGCTGTTGGATTAGTTGTACTTGTTAAATTGGTACCACCAGTTGTAAAATTATCTGTTGTGGCTGAAAGTGTTAAAGCTTTTCCATTATTAAATATAATTGTATCCCCACTTGCTGTTACTTCACCTTTACTATTTATATCTTCAGATATATCTGGTGCTAAATAAGAAAATGTAAATTTGCCAATAAATAAAGCTATAACTATTAATATTAATATAATTATAATTACTAAAAATATTTTACGTTTATCTATTTTCTTCATAATATATCACCTATTCTTTAATAAGTATAACATTTTTTTAAAATAATATAAAGATTTTTCTTTAATATTTACAAAAAATATGTTATCATAACCACTAAACGAGGGATTATCATGGAATTTAACTGGTATAGAAAAGAACTTAAAGATAAATATAATATACTTCAAAAGCTTAAAAGAACAGTAATTGATAAAGAAGAATTAGAAAAAATCTGTGATACCATGAAAGTAATTGAAATATGTCTATCTAAAGAACGTGTGCCAGGTGAAATAGAAATACTTCTTGAAGAGGATTATTTGGAACTTACTAAAACAAAATTTATATGGCCTTATATAAAAAATATTGCTAATATAAAAAACAATTATATACCAAGTTTTTCTAGTGATGAAACAATACTTTCTAAAAAAGACATATTAGATTTACTTCATGAATTCTTTAGAAATGGCACTACGAAAGAAATATATGATTTATTTTGTAAAATATATAGAGAAAATAAAAAGAATATTCATTTTTTAGATAGTCCAGAAGTAAGTTTTACAGGAGAAACAATTTACTTAGAATATTTTAAAAAAACGTATATTCAAGTATTTAAAAGATACTCTTTTGAGGATTTAAATACTTTTGCTCATGAATTTGGTCATGCTATAGAGTTTAATATGAATTTTCAAAATAATTTATTTCGTGATTTAAATGTTTATGTGGAAATAATAAGTATTTTCTTTGAACTTATATGTAATGAATATTTTGTAAAAGGAGAATTTACAAGACCTGCGATAATAACTGGTTATTCTACTTTAGATGAACATTTAGAAAATGCTAAAAATTTAAAAAACGAATTTGTGTTATTAAATGCTATAAGTATTACTAAATATGAAAATAGATTACAACTTAGAAGTAATATTGATACTTTAGTGGAAAATTTAAGTAAAGATGATATTTCTAGTATTATGTATTTAAAGCCTGGTAGAGATTATATTTATGTGTTTGCTTTTCTGGTGGCCACTAACCTATTTATGATTTATAAAATGGATAGAGATAAAGCTTTTTATCTCGTAAATAAAATAATTAATTTAAATGGAGAGTTATCATGTGAAGAATACTTTCACGAACTTGAAAAACTAGAATTACTAGATGCAAATAAAGCCCAAGATTATACAAATTTCATTCATAATAGAAGTAGAAAATTAAAATAATTTTCTACTTCTTTTTTTATTAAAAAAGCTTGCTTTTAAAACATCAAAATGATAAAATATTTTTATATAGTTTTAAGGGAAGTATAAGCAAGGATTATGTAAGGGGGATAATTATACGAACCTATCAAGATTTCGCCAATTTTATCTTGCTTTTCCAATTATTGCCCCGCTGGGGCAACAATTAAGTTGGACAAATATTTGCAAAATACTACCAATCAAAGATAAAAATAAGAGAAATTATTATATTAACTTATGTATTAAAAATAATTTATCAAAAAGAGAACTAACTAATGAAATTAAAAATAACTCGTATGAAAGACTATTAAATAAACCAGACAAAGTTGATATTATCTTACCCGCTTTACCTAATGCTGTAACTGATAATTATAAAAATCCAATTATTCTTGAACTTGCGGACAATAAAGTTAAAACAGAAAGTGATTTAGAAAAACTAATATATGCCCAGTTAAACACTGTATTTAAGCAACTTGGAGATAATTTAGCATGGGTTGGAAATCAATATAAAATAACTGTTAACAACAAAAATTATTATATAGATATGCTCCTTTTTAATTTAGAATTTAATTGCTATGTTGTGATGGAATTAAAACTTAGAGAACTAAAGAAGGAAGATAAAGCTCAAGTAGAATTTTATATGAACTTAATTGATAGTTATAAGAAAAGCAATATAAACAACCCAACTATAGGTATTATTATTAGTAAAAAGCAAGATAAGTTTGTCGCAGAATATGTAAAAAGTGAAAAATTAATACCAATTACTTATGAGTTTGCTTGATATTTTAAAAAGGTGGGCCACTGGCCCACCTTTTTGAAAAACAAAAAAAGAGCTTTATGCTCTTCCAGAATATTTTCCATCCTTAGTTGAAATTATAATCTTTTCCCCTTCATTTATAAATAAAGGAACTTTAACTATATAACCAGTTTCAATTTTAGCATCTTTACTTGCATTTGTTGCAGTATTACCTTTAACTGCTGGTTCTGTTTCTACTACTGTGTATTCAACTTTTTCAGGTAATGTTATACCAATTATTTCTCCATCATAATTATCAATATCGATTTCTAATCCTTCTTTAATGAAATTAACATTGTCCCCTAAAACTGATGCGGGAAGTTCTATTTGTTCATAAGTATCATTATTCATGAATACATAAGTATCTCCCATGGCATATAAATAACCAGCTTTAACTTTTTCAATATGAGCTTTAGTTATTTTAATATTGGTATTAAATGTATCTTCTGTAACTGCTCCAGTTCTTAAATTTCTTCTTTTAATTCTTACAAAAGCAGGTCCTTTTCCAGGTTTTACATGTTGAAATTCAACTATAGTATATAAATTACCATCCATGATAATTGTCATACCATTTTTGATATCATTAATATTAATGTCCATATTTAATCCTCTTTTCTATTATTTTTTTTCTTTAGCAGTTACTGTCTTTCTACATTTTGGGCAGTATCTATTTAATTCAAGACGGTCTGGAGTATTCTTTTTATTTTTACTAACTGGGCGTAATTCAAAACCACAAACAGAACATCTCATAGTTACTTCACTACGATTTTCCTTTTTTGCCATAATTATTCCTCCTCACTTAAATAATCTCTTTTAATTATACCAAAAATATAGTATTTTTCAACTAATTTAAATAAATTTTATCATTTTTACTAAAAAAACACTATCTTTTTAATTATTTATTTCTTTATATACAGATTTATATTACCTTTCTGAGCTTCTTTAATAATATTAATCCATAAGTCATTTATAACATTTCTTTCTTTTTTAGGATGTACTAAAAATCTAATTGTTAGCTCTATATGGTCATCTTTATATTCTGTATATATAATTGGTTTTAAATTATTATAGTAAATTCTATATGTTCCACATGCTTCATCTATTGCTCTATCCATTTTCTTAGGTATAGATTTAATAACTTCATTTTTATTAACTATTTCATATAGTTTTTTCTTATTTTTATCTATGTCAGCTTCAAAATCAATATTTACAATCATTTCTGACCAAATATATTTAAATGCTGTTGTATAATTTTTTAAAGCTTCACTAAATATTTTAGAATTAGGTATATTTACAATAATACCACTACTTTGTTCCCCATTAAGTCTATCTCCAAGTTCTAATACTTTAAAACTCATACTACTTATTAAAACAACATCCCCTTTTATATTATTTATCTCTATTCTATCTTCTACTACAAATGGCTTTGATACTTTAATATAAAGTCCTGCTATTAAATTAAGAATGACTTCCCTTAAAGCTATCGTAGCACCTGCAGATATAAAGGATATTATTGTAACAACATTTTTTAAATGGCCTTCCCAAAGCAAAAATATACTTAGAAATATAATTATGTTAGTTATTACATTAAGTGATTGATTAAACTTGAATATATTTCTACTTGTATGTCTATTTAAAGCATACATTTTACATATAATTTTACTTATTACTTTAAGACATAATATAATTATTATTGATATTATAACCAATATAAAATATTCGTTATTTATACCAGTTACCCCCTTTAAATCATTTATAACATTATTCATTATATTCCCTCCTTTATATAAGGACTACTATAATAACACATTTTCTTGTTTTTTTAACCATTAATAAAACCAACTTTACAAAATTTGTGTAAAGTTGGTTATTATTTTTATCATTTACTTTTTAACAGATGCATCATATATTTCTTTAATTGTATTATCTAATTTTTTTGTAAACTCTTCATCAGACATATTTACATTTAAGCCTTCAAGCAAAGCTCTTGAAAATGAGGCAATCATTTTTTTATTTTGTTTTAATTTTTCGCAGGCTAAGTCTCTTTCATAACCACCAGATAAAGCTACTATTCTCAAAACATTTTTATGGCGAAGTAAATCATTATAATAATTTGGAACTTCTGGAAGAGTAAATTTAAACATTAAATAATCTTCTTTTTTAGTTTTATCCAAATTTCTAAGTATATCACTTCTCATAAATGTTTCAATTTGTTTTTTATTTTGAGCATGAATATCAACTTCTGGTTCAATAATAGGAATAAGTCCATGTGCTATTATTATTTTAGCTAAACTAAATTGTTGTTCAATTACCTTTTTTATACCATATTCATTATATTCTTTAATAACTGAACGCATTTTAGTTCCCACTATACCATAACTTTTAGCTTTTTCAAGTCTTTTTTCAAGATTTGGTATTTCTTTAAGCACTTGCATACCACCATCTTCATCTTCAAGACCTACATCAATTTTTAGAAAACTTGGAATACCTTTATTTTCTAAATATTTAACAGTATTTATACCATCAATATCTCTTTCCATTGTGTTTTCAAAAAGTATTACTCCGAGAATTCTATCATTAAAAGCCTCATTTGTAATAACTCTTGAACGCATCTTATGGATGTAGTCAAACATAACTTCATCACTTGTAATTAATTCTTCTCCAATACCATAATTTGCAAGTGTTCTTTTACTACTTCCACCACTTTGGTCTAAAGCTGCTATAAATCCTTTCTTATTTCTTAATTCATCAATTATTTCCATTTCTTACCTCCATTTTTATTAATTTTGCATGAAGTACTACTCTATCATTTTCTTTATAACATGTTGATAAAGTAAGTATTTTATCTTCTTCATTTAAACTTACATCAAATTTTAATTCACTTCTATTTTGAAGCATATTTAAAAAATTCATATACTTTTCATTATTATTAAAATTTATTTCTAAGTAATCACTTGTTTCAGGTATTCTATAAACACTAAATACTTGCCACATTGTATTTTGATATTCTGTTGAAAGCTTAACAACATGATTATTTTTGTTGTTATACCAATTACTCTCAAAAATATTTTTTAAAGAACCAAACATCGTACCATCTACTCTGCCATGAGCATAAAGAATAGTATTTTGATTAAGATTTTCTAAATTATTTCGATAATCCATGAATACCCAACCAGCAGAATTATATTTCTTATTAAAATCTTTCTTCAAGTAATAAGTATTATTATCTGTTTGTACAAAAGGATAATTTATATTTGTACCACTTACTTGTATCCATCCAACTGTATCACTATTTTGTTCTTTTAATTTAGTAAAGTCTACATTAATTAAATTCATTTTGATATAGTCCCAGTATGGGTTTTCTTTTATTTCTTCTTCCTTTGGTGGATTTACTATTTCTGTTGCTGTTGAGTCTGTTATTTCTTTTATTTCTACTGTTTCATGAATTTCTTCAATTTGTTTTTCGGTATTTTCAGCATCAATTGCCCATCTAATTATATTATAACTAGAATATAAACCTAGTATTGTAAAAAGAATTAAAAATAATACTATAAACTCTTTTCTTAAAACTAATTTTTTCTTTTTTGATTTTGACACTACTTTTCTTTCTTTTAAATCATTATTTTTAATAGGCTGATTTTTCATAGTGTTCTTACCCTTATTTGTCTAGTTCGATTTCTATTTTATGACCAATTTTAGTATCTAACTTGCGATAAGTAACTCCACATTCATCAAATAATTTTCTTGATGCAATGAAGTTAACTTCGTCATGATATTTATCACTTAGATATACTACTTCTTTTATTCCACTTTGTATAATTGCCTTAGCGCATTCATTACATGGGAAAAGTGCTACATATATTTTAGAATTTTCTAAATCTCTTTTATTGCCGCGAAAATTTAGTATTGCATTAAGTTCTGCATGACAAACGTATAAGTATTTAGTTTCAAGCGGAGCACCTTCTCTATCCCAAGGAAAGCAATCATCATGAAATCCATTCGGAGCACCATTATAACCAATTGACAATATTCTATTATCATCACTTACAATACAAGCCCCAACTTGTGTTGATGGGTCTTTACTTCTTAAGGCTGATAACTTAGCAATTCCCATAAAATATTCATCCCATGATAAATAATCTGTTCTTTGTTTCTTAATATCCATATTTTCACATCCTTATGTATCTATTGTAACAAATTTTTGACAAAAAAAGAAGATGTATTACTACAACTTCACAATTTCTTTAACTTTTTCAGGATTTTTTAAATCAATTTCAAAATTATTTTGATTTATCATATCCTTAACAGTTACTTTACCACTTTTAACTTCATCTTCACCAACAATTATTACATATGGAATATTTTCTCTATTAGCAAAGTCTAAACTTTTCTTAAGTTTTCTACCTTTCATTTCTACATCAACATTATATCCATAACTTCTTAGGGTATTTGCTAAAGATAAAGCTTCCATGTCAACACCCATTGGAATTATATAAAACTTAATATCTGATGTATTTTTAAAATCATCTCTTGTTTTAAGTATTTCATAAATTGATGTTAAACCGAAACTAATACCAACGGCTGGATAAACTTCACCATCATTAATATATTCAGTAACCATTTTATCGTATCTACCGCCGCCACCGATAGAACTTGTTAAATATCCTGACTTATCATACACTTCAAAAACATTACCAGTGTAATAATCTTGACCACGAGCAAGTGTTAAATCAACTTTACAAATTTCACTATAGCCTAATTTTTCAAGATATCCCTTTAATGTATCAATTTCTTTAATTCCTAAAGTAAGTTCTTCATTTGTACTATCTTTTAACATATCCTTTATTTTATCAATATCCATTTTAAATAACATAAGAAGTTTATCGATTTGTTCATTTTCTATAGCTATTTCAATTAAATATGTTCTAAGTTCTGCTTCAGTTATCTTATTCATTTTATCAAGTATCGTTATTACTTTACTTATTTGTTCTTCACTAACACCAGTTTCTTTTATAAGACCACGCATTAAATTTCTATTATTATATTTAATTATAATATCAATACCTAACTTTTTGAAAGCATTAATATATAAACTTAAAAGTTCTGCTTCAATAAATTGGCCTTCGATACCTACAACATCTGCATCACATTGTGTAAATTCTCTATCTCTACCAACTTTAACTGGGCCATCTCTAAATACTTTAGCTATTTCATATCTTTTAAATGGCATTGATATATTGTTCTTATTTAGAGCAATAAACTTAGCAAATGGTACAGTTAAGTCATATCTAAGTCCAAGTTCTCTTCCTCCTTGGTCACTTAACTTATAGATTTCCTTAAGTAAATCATTATTTTCATCATATTTATCTACGAGCATATCTAAGTAGCATAAAATCGGAGTTTCAATAGAACCATAACCATATTCCATAAAAGTTTCTTTAAGTACTTCATTAATATAATTTCTAATTTTTTGTTCTTTAGGTAAAAAATCATAACCACCTTTTACATTTTGAATTTTCATATTTTCCTCAATCCTTCCTTATAATAATTATTTAAAAAAGCTATACAAGTAGTTACTTGTATAGC
>URWD01000037.1 GCA_900551525.1 uncultured Mycoplasmatota bacterium | reverse complement strand
TGTTATAATTGTGGAAGTGCAAACACATATGTTAAAGATTTTAAAAATGATTTTACAATTAAAGGAAAAGATATATCTTTTATTAGTAAAAGAAGATTTTGCCATGACTGTGGAAAAATAGTCTATGATGAATGTCTTGATAATAGAACTTCAGAATTAGCTATTGAAATGTTTAATAATAAATATGGTGTTCCCAAAGAAAAGTTAATAGAGTTACGAAAGAAATATGATTTGTCACTTGCAGATTTTTCAAAGATAATTGGATGTGCAAAAAAAACTTTAATAAGTTATGAAAAAGGAAAATCAATACCAAATGATGTATATATGGTATCCATTAAAAATTTAATTAACAATCCTGAAGCTATAAACGAATATTTAGTTGCAAGTAAGGAAAGAATTAGTACAAATGAATATATAAAAATAGATGAAAAAATAAAAGCATTTAAAGGTAATAATATAAAGAAAATGATAAATGAAGAAGAAAATAATGATAATAATTTATCACAATATAATGGTTTTACACCTTTATCTATTGAGAAGATTAAAAATGTAATATTATTTTTAGCAAGTGATACAATGCCAAAAACAAAATTATTAAAAGAAATGTTTTATTCAGATTTTTATAATTACAAAAATACAACTACTTCTATAACTGGACTTGAGTATGTTAAATTACCATATGGTCCCGTACCAGATGATTTTGATACAATAATAAATCTATTATATAAAGAAAACTTAATTGATTATAAAATTAAGTATATTAATGATGAATCGGAATGTCATTTGATAAAATCTAAAAAAGAATTTGATAAAGAAATTTTTGATAATGAAGAATTAGAGGTTTTAGAAAAAATTAAGACATATTTTAAGAATTATACTACTAAAGAAATAGTTGAAAAGTCGCATCAAGAAAAAGCTTATTTAAAAACAAAAGAAAAGAAAAAAATAGACTATGAATATGCATTTGATATTGAGTTATAATAATTAAATTTATAAAAACTTTTGCATAAAACCTATAAAAATAGAGATACTAAAAATGGTGATGGTTATGCCAAATATACATTCTAGTATCTCTTTTGCTTTAGTAAATATTCCTGTTTTACTTAATCCAATTATTAAGAATAATGATACATCATTTAATCAGTTACATAAAAAATGTTTACAAAGGATAAAGTATATTAAATATTGTCCTCGTTGTAAAAAAGATGTTAAAGAAAGTGATATTGTTAAAGGTTATCAGTTTGAAAAAGATAATTATTTAGTATTTAGTAAGACAGAACTTGATAATTTAAAACCAGATGGAGATAAAGAAATTGAGGTTATATCTTTTGTAAAAGAAGGAAGTGTTCCTCCTTGGTATTTTGAAAAAAGTTATTTTTTGAATACTGAAAAGAAATCTAAAGCTTATAATTTATTCTATGAAGCACTTAAGAAAACTAAAAGGGTAGCTTTAGTTAAAACAGTAATTGGGCCTAAGTTTTATTATGGAATCTTGAAACTTGTACCAAATGGTATAATTCTTACAACTTTATACTTTGAAGAAGAAGTAAGAATACCTGATAAAAATATGGAAGTTAAAGTAACAAATAAAGAATTAGATTTAGCTGTTAAACTTATAGAGAGTATGGATGGAGAATTTAAGCCTCATGAATATAAAGATGAATATCAAGAAACATTGAAGAAAGCTATTGATGCTAAATTAGATGGTAAAAAGATTACGAAAACTAAAAGTACAAATAAAAAACAAATTAATGATTTAATGAAAGCTTTGGAAAAAAGTTTGAAGGAGAAAAAATGAGTCTTTTAAATGAAAAGTTTACACCGATGCTTCTTGGTGAAGTAGATAAGCCTTTTGATGATGATGAATATATTTATGAAATAAAATATGATGGAGTAAGAAGTTTAGTTTTTGTAAATAATGGTCAAGTAGTGGTTAGAAATAGATATGGTGTTGATATAACTGAGATGTTTCCTGAAATTAAAGTATTAAATAAATATTTCAAGGAAGATGTTATTTTTGATGGAGAAATAATAATGTTCGAAAATGGTAATGTATCTTTTTCAAAACTTCAAAAAAGAATACATTTAAAAAATAAGAAAACTATTGATTATTTAAGTAAAACTAATCCAGTAGTATTTGTTTGTTTTGATATTTTATATAATGGTATTGATTTAATAAATTTAGGTCTTGATAAGAGAAAAGAAATATTAGAAAAGTATGAAGATAATGATATATTTATAAAAAGCAAGTATGTTAAAAAAGATGGTAAAAAATTATTTAATATTGTTAAGAAAATGAATATGGAAGGGATAGTTGCAAAGAAAATAAATAGTAAATATCAAATAAATACAAGAAGTGAAGACTGGCTTAAGATAAAAAATTATCAAAAAGGGGAGTTTGTGGTATTAGGGTATATAAATAAAGAAAATAGTTATGTGATAAGTTTGATTTTGGGTGAGCATTTAAAGGGTAAACTAAAATATGTTGGAAAAGTAAGTTTGGGTAAGAAAAGAAGTCTTGCAAATAAAATAATGAATATGAAAAATATTAAACCGATTTTAGAAATAAAAGAGAAAGATATTGTGTATATAAAACCTGAAATTAAATGCGAAGTACAGTATTTAGAAAGAACTAATAATGGGGCTTTAAGACAGCCTTTTGTACCTTAAATTGTCAAAATCTTGTAAAATCTAGAAAAAATTAGCAAAAATATAAAAAATATTGCAATTTGTTATTGATTTTACCTAGATTTTCTGGTAGTCTTAATATGTAAGGACAATGTTCCTACGAAATATTTTAGATAATTGGGAGGTAATAATTATGTCTAAAACAGAATTAGTAGAATTAATTGCAAAAGAAGCTGGACTTTCTAAAGCTGATGCTGCTCGTGCACTTGATGCTACAATCGCAGGTATTACTGCTGGATTAAAGAAAGATGGAAAGGTTGCTTTAGTTGGTTTTGGTACATTCACTGCTAAAACAAGAGCTGCAAGAGAAGGTATTAACCCACTTACTAAAGAAGCTATCAAAATTCCTGCTAAGACAGTTGCTTCATTTAAAGCTGGAAGCAAATTAAAAGACGCTTTAAATTAGTAAAAAAGTGAAAAGTTGATTAAATTCAACTTTTTTTTCTGTCTAAATTAGGGTATAATATATATATATAGAAGCGAGGCGTTAAAATGAAAAAAAGACTTATTGTGCTATTGGGACTTGGATTAACTTTGATGATTGTACCATTTTTAATTAATATTTATTCTATTTTTAGAATCATTAGTTTGGTATTGGGGATTATTTTAATAACTGTGAGCCTTTGTTTAAAGAAGAAGAGAAATATATTCTATATTATTTTAGTGCCTCTTATTATGCTTGTGTTTAGTTATGGAATTGATACATTGTTATTTTATACACTTAAAAGAGTACCGGTATTTAGTTATGCTATTAAAAGTAGTGATAAAATGAGAACTTATAATAGTTTCTTTTATAGAGTATTTGATTGTAATGGAAATTTAACTTTAGATTATGGTTATACTAAAAATTATGTTTGTAGTAATGATTGTCTTGATGCTATTAATATAAATAGTTTTATGCAAGATGCTGAAGAGTCTTTTAAAAAGTATCATCATAAATTTGTACATATTTATGGTAAAATAAGTAAAATTACTGGTAATGAAAATATAGAACTTGCATCATTTACTCAAGGGGATGATACTTTAAATGGTTATGTTAATTTTAATCTGAATAATATTTTAATTGTAAATACTGATGAAAATTTAAGTAAATATAGAATTTATGATTATGTCGATGTTTATGGTAAAGTAACTAGTATAAATGATGGTAAAATAACTTTAACTAATACAAAGTTAGTTGCAAGTGATATTTATGATACTTATAGTTTTGAAATAATAGCTAGTGATGATAATAAATTAACTAATTTAGTTAAAGAAAAAGATTATTACTATTATGGTTTAAATACTATTAATGTTAAGTATGATGGTGATAATATCTATGAGCTAAGCTATCTTTTAACTGATGATAGATTTAAATTTGATGATTTAATTCAGGATAAAGAATATGAAGTATTTAAAAATGATGAAGATGTAGAAGTTGCTAAGAAATATAAGTTAGAAAAATTTGATTTATTAGAATGTTCAAATGGCAAAAAAATTGTAGCTAATTCTAAAAGTAAAGCTAATCAGAGTATTTGTGATTTAGAACTAGATTAAGTGGCTAAAACTTTTTAATAAAACTTGCACAAAACAATTGACTAAGTGCAAGTTTTTATTGTATAATGATTTTATAGCGAGAAAAGGGGAAAGTGCCTTTGGAACATTATTTTACAAACAATACAAATTTAAAAAGTGAGATAAGAACACTTACTTATAGTTATGAAAATACACCATTTGAGTTTTTTAGTGACAATGGCGTTTTTGCTAAAAATAAAATAGATTATGCATCAAAGTTATTAGTTGAAACATTTATAGAAAATCATAAAGAAGTAGAAAAAGAATGTACACTTTTAGATGTTGGGTGTGGTTATGGTTTTTTAGGAATCGTTGCAGGTAAGATATTAAATATAAATATTGAATTAGTTGATATAAATAAAAGAGCACTTCATTTATGTGAAAGAAATATTAAATTAAATGAAGTAAAAGGTAAAGCTTACGAGAGTAATGCTTATGAATGTGTAAAAAATAAATATGAATATATAATTACTAATCCACCGATTAGGGCAGGTAAAAAAACTGTATTAGAAATATTGAAAGGAGCTAAAAATCATCTTTTAGATAATGGCGAATTATGGTTTGTCATAAATAAAGACCAAGGTGCTAAATCAACTGAAAAACTCTTAAAAGAGTGTTATAATGTTGAAGTTTTGGCAAAAAGTAAAGGTTTTTATGTTTTTAGAGCAAAAATTAATTGACAAATTAACGTTTTGGCTTTACAATTTTAAATTGGTGGCGTATTTATTTTTTAAATAAAAACGAAGAAAAAAATAGTCTTAAAAAATTGTGTATGGGGTGATATCGTGGCTTATAAAGTTAAAAAATTTGGTGACTATCGTGAAAGAAGAAGTTTTTCGAAGACGAAAAACGTTTTAGAGTTGAATGATTTATTGGAAATTCAAAAGAAATCATACAAAGAATTTCTAGAAACAGGTATTAAAGAAATATTTGATGACTTATTCCCAGTTGAAAGCTTTACTGGTAATATTTCACTAGAATTTGGTGATTATTATTTTGATGAACCAAGATACTCAATCAAAGAAGCAAAAGAAAGAATGGTAAATTATGCCGCTCCATTAAAGGTTGAAGCACGTCTTTTTATTCATGAAACTGGTGAAGTAAAAGAACAAACAATCTTTTTAGGAGACATGCCACTTATGACAGATGCTGGAACATTTATCATAAATGGGGCAGAACGTGTAATTGTATCACAATTAGTTCGTAGTCCAAGTGTATATTTCAAAAAGGAAATAGATAAAAATGGAAGACATATTATTAGTGGTGAACTAATTCCTAATAAAGGTACTTGGCTAGAATATGAAACAGATGCTAGAGATGTTTTATATGTTAGAATTGATAGAACTAGAAAAGTAACTGTTACAACATTCTTAAGAGCTTTAGGTTTATCTAGTGATGAAGATATTATAAGTGTATTTGGTGATAATGAATATATTAAAAATACATTAGAAAAAGATTCAACTAATAATACTGATGAAGCTTTACTTGAAATTTATGAAAAGTTAAGACCTGGAGAACCGGCAACACTTGATTCATCAAAGAACCAATTGATTACAAGATTCTTTGATAGATTCCGTTATGATTTAGCTAAGGTTGGTCGTTATAAATTTAATAAAAAATTAAATGTAATGGATAGACTTGAAGGATTAACACTTGCTGAAAGTTTAATCGATGGTAAAAAGACACTTGCTAAAGCTGGAGATGTTTTAACAAAAGAATTATTAGAAGAATTAAAACCTTATTTTGAAAATGGTTTAAATGTTAAAGATATTTTAATTAATGAAGAACTAGATGATTATAAAACTGTTCAAGTTGTTAAAGTTGTAGATCCTATGGATGAAAAGAAAACTATCAATATTATTGGTGTAGATCAAAGTGTTGATATTAAACGTTTAACTATTCCAGATGTTTATGCATCTTTAAGTTACTATATCGGTTTACATGAAAACATTGGTTCTGATGATGAAATTGATAACTTAGGAAATCGTCGTGTTCGTCAAGTTGGGGAACTTATTCAAAATCAATTTAGAATTGGTATGGCTAGAATGGAAAGAGTTATTCGTGAAAGAATGACTACTCAAGAACTTGATACTGTAACACCTAAAACATTAATTAATATTAGACCAGTTACAGCTGCATTAAAAGAATTCTTTGGTTCTTCACAATTGTCAAAATTCATGGATCAAATTAATCCAATAGCAGAACTTACTGATAAGAGACGTTTATCAAGTCTAGGACCTGGAGGTCTTTCTCGTGAACGTGCTGGTATGGATGTTCGTGACGTTAATGCATCCCACTATGGTCGTATTTGTCCAATTGAATCACCAGAAGGACAAAATATCGGGTTAATTACATCACTTGCAGGTTATGCTAAGATTAATGATTATGGATTTATAATGACTCCATATCATAAAGTTGTTGATGGTGTTGTTACTGATGAAGTAGTTTATTTAACTGCTGATGAAGAAAAAGGTCATGCAATTAGTCAAGCTGCTGTAAAACTTGATGATAATGATAGAATTATAGACGACGAAGTAGTAGCTCGTTTTAATGGAGATACTATTTATGTAAAACGTGAAAAAATCGATTATGTCGATGTTGCTCCAAGTCAAGTTGTTGCAATTACAACAAGTTGTATTCCGTTCCTAGAATTCGACGATGCTCATAGAACTCTAATGGGTGCTAACATGCAACGTCAAGCAGTTCCACTACTTACTTGTGAAGCTCCAATTGTTGGTACTGGTGTTGAATGTATTGCAGCTAGAGATTCAGGTTCAACTATTGTTGCTAAAGCAGATGGTGTAGTTGAATATGCTGATGGCTTAAAAATTATAGTTAAAACTGCTGGTGGCAAAGATACATATCATTTAGCAAATTATGAAAGAAGTAATGCATCAAGCTGTATTAATCATCATCCAATTGTCAAAGCTGGGGATGCTATTAAACGTGGTCAAGTTATTGCTGATGGTCCATCTACTGATATGGGCGAACTAGCACTTGGTAAAAACTTAACTGTTGCATTCATGACATTTGAAGGTTATAACTATGAAGATGCTGTTATATTAAATGAAAGATTAGTAAAAGATGATGTTTATACATCACTTCATATATCACATTACGATATTGATTGTCGTGATACTAAATTAGGACCAGAAGAAATTACAAGAGATATTCCAAATGTTGGTGAAGATGCTCGTAAGAACCTAGATAGAAATGGTATTGTAAGAATTGGTACTGAAGTTAGAGATGGTGATATTTTAGTTGGTAAGGTAACACCAAAAGGTGTACAAGAACTTACTTCAGAAGAAAAATTGTTACATGCTATATTTGGTGAAAAGACTCGTGAAGTTAGAGATACATCACTTCGCGTAGAACATGGTGCTGGTGGTATCGTTCATGATGTTAAAGTTTATACTAAAGAAAATAGTGATGAACTTCCTGCTGGTGTATCAAAAATTGTCAGAGTATATATTATTCAAAAACGTAAAATCCAAGTTGGGGATAAAATGTCAGGTCGTCATGGTAATAAAGGGGTTATTTCCCTTATACTTCCAGAAGAAGATATGCCATTCTTACCAAATGGTAAACCAGTTGATGTAATGCTTAATCCATTAGGTGTTCCATCTCGTATGAATATCGGACAAATCTTAGAATTACACTTAGGTATGGCTGGTAAAAAATTAGGCGTTCATTATGCAACTCCAGTATTTGATAGTGCAACATGGGATGATATTTCTGAAGAAATGAAAGAAGCTGGTATGGCTCCAGATGGTAAAGTAGTACTTCATGATGGACGTACTGGTGAACCATTTGACCATAGAATTAATGTTGGTGTTATGTACATGGTTAAATTACACCACATGGTTGATGATAAACTTCACGCCAGAGCAACAGGACCTTATTCACTTGTTACTCAACAACCTTTAGGTGGTAAAGCTCAATTTGGTGGACAACGTTTCGGAGAAATGGAAGTTTGGGCATTATATGCTTATGGTGCATCACATGTCTTACAAGAAATTTTAACTGTTAAAGCTGATGATATTACTGGTCGTGTTAAAGTTTACGAATCACTAGTTAAAGGTAAAACAATTGACCAAGCTGGTGTTCCAGAAAGTTTCCGTGTTTTAGTTAAAGAATTCCAAGCACTTGCATTAGATGTTCAAGTAATTGATAATGATGATAATGTTGTAGAATTTAAAGATATTGAAGAAGACGAAGATGATAATGAAGCATTTAGTATTAATGAAATAGATGTTACAACAAATGAACTTAACAAAAATGATGAAATTGATGATAATCTTGATGACTTTGAAGATGATGATTTCGAAGATGAAGAAAATTTAGATGATTTAGAGTTTCCAGGTGATATCGAAGAAGATATTCAAGATGATGGGGAAGGTGAAGAATAATGATAGATGTTAGTAAATTTAAAGGTATAAAGGTTAGTATTGCATCACCAGAAAAGATACGTGCATGGTCTTATGGTGAAGTTAAAAAACCTGAAACTATAAACTATCGTACCCTTAAACCTGAAAGAGATGGATTATTCTGTGAAAAGATATTTGGACCAACAAAAGACTTTGAATGTTCATGTGGTAAATATAAAAGATTAAGATATAAAAATATTATATGTGACCGTTGTGGAGTTGAAGTAACTCGTTCAAAGGTAAGAAGAGAAAGAA
>URWD01000036.1 GCA_900551525.1 uncultured Mycoplasmatota bacterium | reverse complement strand
GGATTAAATGAAAAAACAAATTATTCAATAAAAGTAAAAGTAGTTGATACTTTAGAAAAAGAATCAAATGTATATAGTTTAAGTGTAACAACAGATGCATATGTACTTCCAAGAGTAACAAATGTATCAACTTCTTCAACAGATAGTTCAATTACTATAAATGTAAGTGCAAGTGGTGGAACAGGAAATGTTGTAAAATATTATTATTCAAAAGATAATGGTTCAAATTATGTAGAAAGTACATCAAGTAGTTATACATTTAGTAATTTAACAAGTGGTGCAACATTTTATGTTAAAGTTTATGTAAAAGATAGTAATAATAGAGAAAGTAGTGTGTCTGCTACATTTGTTAGAACGAAGATTTCATTAAAAGAAGTATGTTCAAGTGGTACAAATTTAGCTTCATGTATAAAAACTTATGGTAATAAAGGCTCAGATGCTACAAATGTTTATATACATGATAGTTCTTTAGTGAATGGAGCAGGGGACAATAGTTATAGATTTGCTGGTGCAAGCGATGATGTAAGTAATTATGTATGTTTTGGATCAACAGTAAGCCCATGTCCGGAAGATAATCTATACAGAATAATCGGAGTATTTGATGGTAGAGTAAAACTAATCAAAGTGATATCTGTAGGAAATATACTGTGGGATAGTAGTAACGCTAATAATGGATATGGATCAAATACATGGTCAACGTCAACTTTGAATGCATATTTAAATAATGAATTTGTAAATACATTTGATGCTGTAGCGAAAGGTAAAATAGATACAACAACATGGAAAGTTGGCGGGAATGTTTGGAAAAACATTGGAAAACAACCAGCCAAAACAATATATCAAAATGAAGTGGTAAATCCAGTTCCTGGATCAACTTCACCAAACGGCGAAAAAGAATATAGTGCAAAAATTGGGTTAATGTATGTAAGTGATTATGGATTTGCAGCAGCCCCAAGTGCATGGACGGTAAATCTTAGTAGTTATAGTCGCTCAGACATTTTAAGTACTAATTGGATGTTTTTAGATACTTATGAATGGACTATTACTCGTAGTACAAACAATTTAATAACTGCATTTTTTGTGAGCCATGATGGTGCTATAGAATATAATTGCGTGAATCTAGATTTTAAAATACGCCCAGTCTTTAATTTAATCTCTTCTACAACTTATGTATCTGGAGATGGTACTAAAACTGAACCGATTCGCATAAACTAGTGCTAAAGATGAACTTAAATAAAAAGCTGATAGTGTAATACTATCGGCTTTTATTTGTTTATCTTTTGAGTATTTTTAAAGTTTAATTTTACATAGTTATTTAGAATATCTATTCCTTTTTCGTTTACTAGTTCTTGAACAAATTCATCTACATTTGTTCCAGCTCCTTTAGGTATTTCTTTTCCTAGTTCTTCACTCATTTTATACATTTCCCTTAAGAATATATATCTACTTATAATTGATGCACATGCAACACTTAAGCATTGTTCTTCAGCTCTCGGAGTAAATGTTATATCTGTTACTTTTTTTGGCAAGTCTATTAAATAATCAAAATAACTTTTTGGAGTAGTAAATTGATCCACTACAATTTTATCATATGGATATTGTTTTTCTACGAGATTTAGTAATACTTTATTATGAAGTATTGCTTTTATTTTGTTCATGTTTACATTTTCATGATTTAAATTATTATATTCTTTATTTGTTAAAACAAAAGCAGAATAAGGAACTTTTTCCATAATTTTTGGTGCTATTTGTTTGATATAGTCATCTGTTATTTTCTTTGAGTCTGTTACCTTTAAGTCATGTAAATATTGTACATTATTGGTTGCTACGAATGTTGCACAAACTACGATTGGCCCAAAATAATCACCAGTACCAACTTCATCAGAACCTATAGTGGAATACTTATCGTAATTAAATTTTTTCTTTTCTTTTGTATCTTTATTTGCATTTTTATCTTTTCCAGTTTTAATGTCTATAATTCTTCCATTAAATCTCTTTTCCATATCAATCCATATATTAGCATCTATGTCTGCAGAAATTCCTTGAAACATTGCTTTGCCAGACTCATAAAGAGTTATGATTGTGCCTCCTTCATCTGCTTGAAATATAGCATAAGGAGGAGTTTTATCTCTTTTTAAATCCTCATAGTATTTTATCATTTTAGATTTTATATTGTCACTTACTTTAAAAACTATTGTCATATTATTTTTCCTTTCTTTTATTATTTTAACATATTTTTTAATAAAATGATAATATTTGACTTTATTTTTGTCCATATTTATAATATAATTAATATAAGGAGAGTAGAAAAATGAATATAATGAGTGTCGTAATAATATTAATTGTATTATTATATGTTGCTTTGGGGTTTAAACGTGGGGTTATTAAAACAGGAGTTTCTTTAATTGGAACTATAGCAATATTAGTAGTTTCTTTTGTTTTAAAAGATATTGTAGCTAATTTTTTAATGGAACATTTGCCATTCTTTAATTTTGGAGGTATATTTGAAGGTATTACATCAATCAATATCTTGATGTATGAAATGATTTCTTTCATTGTAGTATTTGTAGTTTTATATTGTGTTTTAAATATTTTACTTACATTATCAGGATTAATTGAAACTTTACTTAAATTTACTATTGTTCTTGCTATTCCATCTAAAATACTAGGAGCTTTACTTGGTTTAGTAGAAGGAGTTATTGTTGCTTTTTTAGTTGCATTTGTATTCTTACATTTGGCACCTACAGAAAAATATGTTATGGATAGTAAACTTGCCATAGTACTTTTAGAAAGAACTCCTTTTATAGGTAGAATGACCACTAGTACAACACTTGCTTTAGAAGATATTAATAAAATTGTTAATTCTTTAAAAGAAGATGATAATAGATCAGAAGCCAATTATAAAGTACTTCATCAAATGATTTATTGGAAAGTTATTACTGTTGAACAAGCACAAAAGTTAATAAATGATAAGAAAATAGAATTTGAAAATGATGTTGAATTAAATGGGTGATTAAATGATTAAATATTTAGAAAAAGAAGAAGATTTTAATAATATAATTCAAAATAGAGTTTTAGTTGATTTCTATGCTGATTGGTGTGGACCATGTAAAAGACTTGGTTTAACACTTGAAGAAATAGATACTATAGATGTTTTAAAAGTAAATGTTGATTTATTTCAAAATATATCTAATAAGTATGGTGTTATGAGTATTCCAACCCTTATAGTATTTGATAAAGGTAATGAAATAAAGAAAAGTATAGGATTTAAAACTAAGAACGAATTACTTGAATTTATAAATTAGTTAAAAATAAAGACATTTGATAGAAAAAATGTCTTTTATTATGATATAATATCTTATATCGGAGGTAGTATTATGATTAAAGGTAAACCTTTTGTTAAATGGGCTGGAGGTAAAAGACAAGTAATTGATAAATTAAAAATGTATGCCCCGGAAGAATTTGATACTTATTTTGAGCCTTTTGTTGGTGGGGGAGCTCTTCTTTTTGAGTTATCACCTAAAAAGGCTGTTATAAATGATTCTAATGAAGAACTTATGAATGTTTTTATGTGTATAAAAGATAGTGATAAGTTTGATAAAATGTGCAGAGAACTTAATCATCATGAAGCAAGTCATAACGAAGAGTATTATTATGAAATAAGAAATTTGGATCGAGATAAAAATAAATTTAAGAAAATGGCAGATTACAAAAGAGCTGCTAGAACTATTTATTTAAATAAAGCATGTTTTAATGGTCTTTATAGAGTTAATAGTAAAAATGAGTTTAATGTACCATTTGGAAAGAAAAATAAAGTTAATACTTATGAAGGACAAAATTTAGGTGTTATAAGTGGTTATTTAAATTATAATGATATTGAAATATTATCTGTAGACTTTGAAGAGGCTGTTAAAAATGCTAAAAAAGGAGATTTTATATATTTTGATCCTCCATATGATTCTGATACTCATACATTTAATAGTTATACTGAAGATGGGTTTAATAAAGATGAACAAAGAAGACTTGCTAGAGTATTTAAAGAATTAGATGAAAGAGGCTGCTTTGTTATGCTTTCTAATCATAATACTATTTTAGTAAGTGAACTTTATAAAGATTATAATTTTCATTTTATTGAAGCTAAAAGAAATATAAATGCTAATGGTAAAAAAAGAGGCAAAGTTGAAGAAGTTATTATTACTAATTATGAAACTAAGTAGGTGTTTATGAAAATATATTTAGATGATAAAAGATATTTATTCTTTGATGAAGGTAAGTTTGATAGTTGGTGTGTTTATGAAGTATTAGATGATGGAAGAGTAAAGGCACCATTTGATGTTGAATATTTTAGTGAGTTAAAAAACTTAACAAATGTATTTGGTTCTAGTATGTTATATGATGATTTTGTTAAATTATATAATAAAACTACTTCAAAGTTTGATAAGAATATAGCTTATGAAATAAGACTTATTACTAATCATTATGATGAGTATAAAGATGAAGTATTTAGAATATTTAGTATTCTTTATATGGGAATGCTTGCTGAAGAAAATAAAGCTAATACTAGACTTGGTAAAAGAGTTAAAAGACTTGGAATGTATAATTTACTTGTTAAAAATATGCCACCTGAATATTGTGCTGATTTTATGAAAGGTATGAAGTGGCAGGAAATAGATAAGTTATGTAATGAAGACGGATTTTAAAAACTGGAGTTAGTTAATTACACTAGCTCCAGCATTTTTATATGCTCTCATTAAGGGTCCTGCACCTAGTTTGATGCCACCAAAATATCTTACAACTACGATCATTTTATTATTTAAGTTATTTACCTCTAACAGATTATATAAAGGAAGCCCTGCTGTACCAGAAGGTTCTTTATCATCTGTTTTGCCTGCAGTATTTCCAAATTTATAGGCATAAACGATATGTTTGGCTTTTTTATGTTCTTTTTTAAGTTCATCTATTATGATTTTTATATCTTCAGTAGTATCAAGTTCATAATAATAAGCTATAAATTTTGATTTTTTTATTTCTTCTTTATTTGTTTTAATTAATTTCATAAATTTTTCCTCTCATGTATTAATTATATCGTAAAATTGTCAAAATTTGTAGTATAATATATTTATGGAGGTTACTTATGTTAAAAGAAAAGTTAAAAACTATTCCTCATTTACCTGGATCATATCAAATGCGTAATATAAATAATACAGTTATTTATGTTGGAAAAGCTAAAGATTTGTATAAAAGAGTAAATAGTTACTTTAAAGGTAACGTTACAGGAAAGACTGCTAAAATGGTTAGTGAAGTAGTTGATTTTACTTATATTACAACATCAACAGAGCAAGAAGCATTCATTCTTGAACTTAATTTAATTAAAGAATATGATCCAAAGTATAATATTTTGCTTAAAGATGATAAGTCTTATCCTTACATTGAATACATAAGTAAGCCTTATCCAAAACTTAAAGTATCAAGGTATTTAAGCGTTAAAAGAAAAGATAAAAAACTTTTATTTGGACCTTATCCGAATGCTTATGCTGCTAGAAAAATTGTTAATTTAATAAATAGATTATATCCTTTAAAAAAATGTGAAGGAATGCCTAAAGATGTTTGTTTATATTTTCATATCGGTGAGTGTTTAGGTTATTGCTCTAAAAAGATAGATAAAGAAGCTTTAGATAAAATGGAAAAAGATATTTTAGAATTTTTAAGAGGTAATGATAAAATATTAATTGATAAAATTATGGAAAAGATTAATACATTTAGTAATATGCTTAATTTTGAAGCTGCTTTAGAACTAAAAAAAGAACTTGATTATATTAAAGTAGTTCTTGATAAACAAAAGGTTGAACTTCATGATTATATAAATAGAGATGTAATATCTTATTATCTTGATGAAGGTATTGTATCTGTCCAAATACTATTTGTTAGAAATGGTAAAATAGTGGGTGGAAATAATGATAAATTCTACTTAATAAGTGATATTTTAGATGAAGTTAATTCATATATTTTGAAATTTTATGAAAGACATGAAGTACCTAAAGAACTTTTAGTGGAAAAAGACTTGAGTGCAGAAATAATCGGTAATATTTTAGGTACTAAAGTTGTGGCTCCTGAAAAGGGAAAGAAGAAAAATTTACTTAATATGGCTAAAGAAAATGCTAAGATCGCTTTAGAACAAGAAATAACTATTATTAAAAATGATGAAAAGAGAAGTGTACTTGCTAATGATGAGTTAAGAAAACTACTTAATATGGAAGTTCTAAATAGAATAGATTCATTTGATAACTCAAATTTATTTGGTACTTATGCTGTATCTGGAATGGTTGTTTTTAAAAATGGGAAGCCCGCTAAGAAAGAATATCGTAAATATAAAGTAAGTGTAGATAAAAATGATGATTATAATACAATGAGAGAAGTTGTTTACAGAAGATATTATAGATGTATGGTTGAACAAAGTGAAATGCCAGATTTAATACTTGTGGATGGTGGTGTAAGTCAAATAAATGCTTGCAAAAGTGTTTTAGATGAACTGCATTTAAATATTAAAGTTTGTGGTCTTAGAAAAGATGATCATCATAGAACTAATGAACTTGTTGATGGTGATACATTAAATACAATTGAAATACCTAGAATGAGTGATGTTTTTCATTATTTAACTAGAATACAAGATGAAGTGCATAGATATACAATTACGTATCATAAGACCTTACGTGATAAAGGTTCTATTGGAAGCCTGCTTGATAATATTGATGGTATTGGAAGTGTTAGAAAGAAAGAGCTTATTAAAAAATATGGTAGTGTTAAGAAAATGGGGGAAGCATCAGTTGAAGAGTTATCTTTGATAATACCTGAAACTGTGGCAATTAATTTGAAAAAATATTTAGAAAGTAGGGATAAAAGTGATACTAACAAAGAATAAAAGTATTGTACCTAATAAAAATATTACTTACTTTTTAAATCCTGATTATATATATGTGCCTGCCAAAAACATTTATGTTAAAGATGGAGAATATGTTTATAAAAATCAAATTATAGCGGATAAAACATCTTCATCAGTATCTGGTAAAGTATTAGGTATAAAAAAGTGTAATATAATGGGAAAACTTAAAAATACTTTAGTAATTCAAAATGATTATAGAGAGTATTTCAAAGATAATAATATGAAAATGAAGATTACTATACCAAATATGCTGAAAATCTTGGAAAAAGATAAAGTATTATTTGATAAATTTAAAAGTAGTAAAACTTTTGATAATATTGTTTTATTTGCTATTAATGATAATCCTTATGTTTATAATGAAGTGTTTTTACTTAAAGAAAATATTAATGATATGTTGTGGTTTTATGATAAATTATTTAATTTATATACATGTAGTAACAATTTACTTGTTTTAAAAAATACAGATGCTTTTGTAATTGATGAATGCTTAAGTACTTTGGGTAGTTATCCAGAGATTAAATTAAGTTTAGTAAATGATGAATATTTACTAGAAAACAATGAAGTATTAGGTAAATATTTAAAATTAAAAGGAAATACGTTATTTTTAAGTGTTACAGAACTTGTTAAAATATATAACTTATTTAAAGGCAAGGTAAGTACTACGAAGTTAATTACTATATCTGGTGATGCTATAAAGGAAAATAAAGTTTTGAGAGTAAAAGTTAATACTTCTTTAAAAGATGTAACTGATAAGTATATTGATATTAATGAAACTTGTGATTATATTATAAATGGACTCATGACTGGTTTTAAAATAGATAATATAAATAATTTTATTATTACGGAAGAAGTAAAGTCTATAAATATTATGAAAAAAAGAAATATTAAGGAAAGCAAGTGTATTAGATGTGGCAAATGCATAAGTATATGTCCTTGTGGTGTAAATCCAGTAAGTATGCAAAATAAAGAAAAATGCATAGATTGTGGCTTATGTACATATATATGCCCTTGCTATATAAATTTAAGAGAAAGGTTAAAGTAGTATGAATGTTTATTTACATGATAAAAATGATTTGAAAAAGAATATTATAAAATATATTATTTGTTTATTATCACTTTATTTATATGGATTTTATAAAAATGGAATACTTCTTTATTCTAAAGATTATGTTAGTTTTTTAGAAATGTTTAAAATAGTTTATTTGCTTATTTTATCTATTTGTGCGTACTTTTTAACTAATAAAATATTAAAAAAAGAGTTTAAATTGGATTTAACTTTCTTGAGTTTATTTTTAATTCCTTTGTTTATGCCTTTAAGTATTAATTTATTTGTTTATTTTGGTATTGTATTTATCTTTCTACTTTTTAGAAAATATTATAATGTAGCTTTAGTAATACTAGTTTTATCGTTTCTTGGTAAATTTGCAGGTCCCATGGATGATACAAATCTTTATGCCTTTAGCACTTGGGACTATTTATGGGGAAGGAATATCGGAGGCATTGGATCAACATCAATTGTTTTAGGAATAATTATAGCAATTGTTTTGTCATTTACAAATAACTATAAATACTTAATTAGCATATTTGGTATTCTTAGTTTTTCTATATTAAGCATTTTATTTAAAGATTATGCATTTTTAATAAATGGTAATGCTATTTTGACTATTTTGTTTATTGCAACAATTCCTGATAAAAGCCCAGTTTTAAAAAAATATATGATTATTTATGGTTTATTAATTGGAATACTTGGATCTATTTTTATGAAGGTTTTAAATCCTTATTATGGTATGGTTTTAAGTACTGCGGTAATTTCGATAATTTACGAAATTTTACTTGTAAAAAAATTTAATATATAGTATATTAATGTTAAGGATGGTGCTTATGAAAAAAAGAGTTGTTATTGTGGTTGGTGTTTTGGTGTTATTAATAGTAATACTTGCTTTAATTATATGTTTTAAACCAAGAGAAATTAAGAATTTAAATTTAGCAGAAAATATTACTATGGAAATTAAAGATGGAAGTCTTACAAATACGAGTGCAACCGTAATTATTACAGATCTATCTGGTGATGAAAGTGTAGATTTAACAAATAAAGAATTTAAAATTGATTATAAGAAAAATGGAAACAACGAGCAGCCGATTGATATTTCATCGGATGTAACAGATGGTAAAATACCGCTTTTCCTTCAGTGGGACGAGCGTTGGGGCTATAGAACCTATGGAGATAATTTCCTTGCAATTACAGGATGCGGTCCGACGGCATTGTCCATGGTCTATGTGGGACTGACCGGAGATACTTCCATGAATCCTTATGCCGTTGCTCAGATGGCACAGGAGGATGGCTTCTATGTCAATGGAAGCGGATCTTCCTGGAGTATGATGACGGAACTTGCCACAAAGCTTGGCTTATCCGCGCAGGAACTGAGCTTAAATGAAGACAGTATTCGGCAGGAATTATCCCAGGGGCATCCGATTATCTGTATCATGGGACCGGGAGATTTTACCACATCCGGACATTTTGTTGTTTTAACAGGAGTAGATTCCGATGGAAAAATAACAGTGAATGATTCCAATAGTAAAAAGAACAGTAATAAGGCATGGAAGATAGACGACCTTATGAGCCAGATCCGGGATTTATGGGTGATCAGTAGAAGTGGCATTCTTTACGAAAATCTGCTATAATTCTTGATAAAATGATTCGAAAGGCGAGTGGGAAAGAGATAGACAGTGGTTCTTCCGACAGTGATGTTGAAATATCTGGCTTATTCTCCGAACCCGGATGCTCCATAAGAACTGCAAGAGGCACTATAAATTTCGATTTCATTTTTATTTTCTTCTGGCAACCGGTGCAAATTCACATCCATGTTCATATGCACCTCACTGGCACTTCCATGTGCCAGCGTTGCCGGACTCCATCCGAAATTTTAAGTGCCTCTAACAG
>URWD01000035.1 GCA_900551525.1 uncultured Mycoplasmatota bacterium | reverse complement strand
AGGAGCTTCAGTATGCAAGGGAGTCATCAGGTGTTAGTTTAAATGAAGCAAGTAAGGACCTTGGTATAAAAGTTGAAATATTAGAAAATATCGAGGATGGAAGAACCGGAGCATTTAAAGATATATTTGAACTTAAAGAATATATATCTAGTTATGCTAAATATTTAGGTTTAGATGAACAAGAATTAATAGATGAATTTAATGAGTATATGTTTGAATATACTTCTAAAATACCTATTAAAGAAATAGAAAAAACAATTGAACTTAAAATCAAAGAAGAAAAAAAAGATGATACCATTTCATCACCATATACAAAACAAGCTAAAAAATATAATAAGTGGGTATATATTACTATTTATGCATTTATATTTTTGCTTGTAATGTTTGCAATTATTTGGTCAGTAAAACAAGTTACAATTAATCGAAGTAGTACTGATACAATAAGTTATGGAAAGTAGGGAAGTATATGAATTTACCAAATAGAATAACAATGGCTAGAATATTTTTATCGATATTGTTACTTGTAATGCTTTTAATGCCTTGGTATAGCTTAGGTGTTGAATTTCCAGTTTATCAAGTAGCAACACTTACTGTTAATTTAAAATATATAATAGCAGGTATAATATTTTTAATAGCTTCAACGTCAGATTTTTTAGATGGTTATTTAGCTCGTAAAAATAATATGGTAACAGATTTTGGAAAAGTAATGGATGCCATTGCAGATAAGTTACTTGTTAATGGGCTTTTAGTAATACTTGCTTATGATAGAATTATTTCTATTGTAATTCCAGTTGTTATTATATCTCGTGATATTGTTGTTGACTCATGTAAGATGATTTCAGGACAAAATGGAAAAGTTGTGGCAGCATCAATTATGGGAAAACTTAAAACAATTTGTATGATGAGTGGACTTACCCTTACAATGTTTTATAATTTACCATTTGAATTAGTTGGTTTTCCAGTTGCAGATATTTTACTTATAGCTGCAGTAATACTTTCAGTTATATCTGGTGCCCAATATTTCTATAGTGTTAGAGATATATTATTTCCAAAGAAAAGTAAATAGTGCTTCGGCACTTTTTTTGTTAAATAAGAATCATAAAAAGTGATAGTTAAATGGTTGCTAAAAATAAATATGTATATACTTGTATATACATATTTTTATCTAATTGTTATAAATTTTATAAAGTGGCTTAAATTTCTTGCTTTTGAAACTGTTTAATAATATAATTTATTTATGGAACATCCTGTTTGATTGGATGCTGCCTCTTTTAAAGTTTTGGAACTGAAAGAGAGGTGATGTTAATGAGCATAAAGGATTTATTTATTCTTATATTGTTCTTCATCATAGTATGTTTGCTAATAATTGTATTTGTATTAGCAATCTAACAAAAAGCATCTAAATAAACGAGGTTGATTTAGATGCCATCCACATTATTGGTAGCACCCAATCTCGCCAAAAACGGATGTTCCATTTTTTTTATTATATGCAAATTTCCTTTGCTAAATACATAATATCATAAATGTGGCTAAAAGTCAAATTTAAAAATATAAAAAATTTTTCGATTTATGTTATAATGAAATTATAAGGAGCAAGATATATGAAAATATTTATTATATGCAGTAAAGCATTTTATGAAAAAATACCACCAATTAAGAGTGCACTAGAAAAAGTGGGACATATAATAACATTACCTAATTGTTATGATTGTCCTGAAACAGAAAGTAAATATCGTGGCACAAAGGAACACGCTAAGTGGAAAGCTGGAATGATTAAACATAGTGAAGAAGTTATTTCTGGAGTTGATGCTGTGCTTGTTTTAAACTATACCAAAAATGGTGTTCAAAATTATATCGGAGGTGCAACATTTCTAGAAATGTACGATGCTTTTAGATTAGGAAAAACAATATATATGATAAATGATATACCAGATGGTTTACTAAAAGATGAGATTATTGGCTTTAATCCAACTATTTTAAATGGTGATTTAAATAAACTAGTTTAAAATTTTGACTCCTTGTATTCGTTGTGATATAATTTTATTATCATAAGGAGTGATTAATATGAGTAAAATGGATGATGCAGCACTTAATAGTATAAAGGTGCTTGCGCTTGATATGATAGATAAAGCTGGTAGTGGGCATCCTGGAATAGTTTTAGGAGCGGCTCCGATTTTATATGCTTTATATAAAGAACAAATGGATGTTATACCTAGTAATCCAAATTGGATAAATAGAGATAGATTTGTTATGTCTGCAGGTCATGGTTCTGCACTTTTATATTCAGTTTTATACCACATGGGTTATGGAATTGATATGGAAGAGTTAAAACACTTTAGAGATTTAAGTAGTCTAACCCCAGGACATCCGGAAGTTAAAGTAACACCGGGAGTAGATGCATCAACTGGTCCACTTGGTCAAGGTGTAGGAATGGCTGTTGGTATGGCACTTGCAGAAAGATACTTAAATGCTATTGTAAATATTGAAAATAAAAATTCTAAATTAATTGACTATTATACATATTGTTTATGTGGTGATGGTGATTTAATGGAAGGCATTAGTTATGAAGCTTTAAGTTTTGCAAGTACTCAAAATTTAAATAAATTAATTCTTTTATATGATAAGAATAATGTTTCTTTAGATAGTGATACTAAAAATACTTTTACAGAAGATATTGAAATACGTTTTGAAGCCTTAGATTTTAATATTATTAATGTTAAAAATGGTGATGATTATAAAGAAATATCTAAAGCTATTAAACAAGCTAAAAAGGCTGATAGACCATCAATAATTATTTGTAATACAATAATTGGAGAAGACTCTAAATTAGAAGGAACTAATAAAGTACATGGTAAACCACTTGAAAAAGATGATTTAGCAGCTATAAAAGCTAAATATAAAATTACTAGTGAACCTTTTGAAGTTAGAAAAGATGTTTTAGATTATTTACAAAACTATGTAAATAAGAGAGTATCTAAGAAATATTTAGATTGGCAAGAAGATTATGCTAATATAAAAGAAGAAAATGGTAATTTACATGCTATGGTTAATTTACTTGAAAGAAATGCTTTTGTAATTGATTTTGACGATACTAAATTTAAAATTAGTGATGAATATAGGGAAGCTTTAAGAGAGTCAAATCATAAAATAATGAATTTTATATCACCGAAGAGTCCATTCTTTCTTGGTGGTTCTGCAGATCTTTCATCATCATGCAAAACAAATTTAGATAAATCAACTATTCAAAGTGAAAAAAATCCAGTTGGTAAAAACATATATTTTGGTGTTAGAGAACATGCTATGGGGGCAATTTTAAATGGAATGGCTTTATCAAACTTAAAAGTTTTTGGCTCAACATTTTTAGCATTTAGTGATTATTTGAAACCAGCGATTAGAATGTCAGCACTTATGAATTTACCAGTTACTTATATTTTTACTCATGACTCTGTATATGTTGGTCAAGATGGACCAACTCATGAACCTGTTGAACAACTTACAATGCTTAGAACTATACCAAACTTTACAACGTTTAGACCAGCTGATATTAATGAAATAATGGGAGCTTGGGAATATATTCTTAAAAACAATTGTGCAACAGCGATGGTTATAAGTAAAGAAGAGAGAAGTAAACAAAAAAATACTAATGCTAGATTTGTGAAATATGGAGCTTATATGGTGCGTAAAGAAAAGTATCATTTAGATGGAATTATTATTGCAACTGGTCAAGAACTTGAAATGGCAATGGATATATCAAAAGAATTATTTACTTTAGGAATAGATACTAGAGTAGTTTCAATGCCAAGTATGGAATTATTCTTAAAACAAAATCCTAAGTATGAAGAACAATTATTACCAAAAGATGTACCAACATTTGTAATTGAAGCTGGTAATAGTCTTATTTGGAATAGATTTGCATCAAAACCAGATTATATTTTCGGAGTAAATAAATTTGGTATGAGTGGTAAAACAGAAGATGTTGTTAAATATTTAAAAATAGATAAAACTACAATTTTAGAAAAAATTGCTAATTATTTAAAAAAAGATGATATCATCGACATAATCTGACAAATTATTCGAAGTCTTTATGTTATCATGTATTTGGAAGGTGATAATATGAGGACTTTTTATATTTTTAGAATTAACAAAGAAATGGAAGTATTACTTAAAGATAATCCCTATAATTTATTTAAATCTTTAGAAGACATATACCTTTTAGATAAGACAAGTATAGGAATTGGAAAGGATTTATTAGACCAATTAATTGTGCCAATTGATAAACTTAAATATAATAAGTTAATATATGAACTTAATAAAGATAATGATTTTTATATGAAAAGTGGAGATACACATAAAGTAATAAATAAATATCGTAAAGAAGAAACGGTGATTACTGTTAAAAATAGTCATATTCTTCTTAAAACTAATATAATTAATCGAGATATTAAGAAATTTTTGCCAATTACGCAGGCTTTTGCATGTGATTTTCAAAATAAAGACTATTTCTGGCTTGAAGAACTCATATATTTATAGTAAAATATAGGTATAAAGGAGATAATTTATATGGGTAAATTAATATTATATTTAGTAATTGGTATTATAATTGGACTTGTTATTGGATTTTTTGTAGCTAGAGCACTAATGAAAAAGACTTTAGAAAAAAATCCTCCGATTAATGAAAAAATGATTGAGGCTATGATGTCATCAATGGGAAGAAAACCAAGTCAAAAACAAGTTAAACAAGTAATGCAACAAATGAATAGATTTAAGTAATTAAGTCTATTTTTTTATATGAGTCCTACATCTAAAGCATCATCTTTTCTAGTTATTTCATTTATTAAATATATGGCACCTCCGATTAAAAATAAGATGGCTGCGATAAGCTGGATAAAAGTTGACCTATATGCTGGGTCATTAAAATTTTTTTCCATAGAACCTAAATCTTCAGTTAAAAGGAGGAGAAAATATAAATAGATAAAAAATGTTATAAAAAATATAGTAATGTTAATATATTTTTCTCTTTTGTAAGCTCCATTATCTTTTTTTAATAAATAATCTCTATCAAGTTTGTTAGAATATAAAGCAAATACAACGATAAAAAAATAAACAATCCATATAAAATCTTCATTTCTTAATCTTTTTAATTTTTTACTAATATCGTTCATGTTAAAATAATATGTATGTTAATAGAATAAAATTATTTACAAAGTGAATATTATTAGATATAATTTATAGGTAAGTATAATTGCTTTGGAGGTAAAAATATGAAAACAAGAATAATTACAGCAATAGTTGCACTTTTAATTGTTATTCCTTTAGTGTTGCTTGGAGGAATATATTTTGAACTTTTGATGTGTTTAGTAGGTGCTCTAGCTTTTAAAGAGATGATTGATTTAAAAAAATCACATAGTAAAATCCCTAATATGATGATATTTATTGGACTTGTTTCTTTACTTAGTTTGATTTTATCAAATAATAGTAATTTATCTATTTATTATGGATTTTCTTATCAAACTTTAGCTTTAATTGCAGTAGGAATTATAGTACCAGTTATATTTTATAAGGAAGAAGAATATTCATCAAAAGATGCTTTATATCTATTTGGAACAGTATTATTTTTAGGTCTAGCTTTAAATTCATTTGTAATAATAAGGATGCGTAGCTTTAAGACTTTGTTATTTTTACTTATTATTCCAACATTTAATGATATATTTGCTTATGTTATTGGTTCTAAATTTGGTAAAAATAAAATGTGTAAAAGTATTAGTCCAAATAAGACTTGGGAAGGTTCTATTGGTGGTTTAGTACTTGGCACTGTTGGCGGAGTAGTTTTATATAGATTACTACTTGGTAAAATTACATTTAAAATTATATTAATTACTATAGTTCTTTCAATTATCGGTCAAATGGGAGATTTGGTAATGAGTCGTATTAAGCGTGAAAATGATATTAAAGACTTTTCTAATCTTTTACCAGGTCATGGTGGTATTTTAGATAGACTTGATAGTTCAATATTTGTATTTTTAGCATATATGTTTATGATAATATTTTAAGGAGGAATAGATTATGTGGATTGTATCATTAATAATACTTATATTAATACTTGGAATTATTATTTTAGTTCATGAGTTTGGACACTTTATTTGGGCAAAAAAGTTTGGAGTTCATATTTATGAATTTTCAATTGGTATGGGTCCAGTTATTCATACCCACAAAGGAAAAGATAAAATTAATTATAATATCAGAGCTTTTCCAATTGGGGGATTTGTTTCAATGGCTGGGGAAGTTTATGAAGATGCTGATGAAAAGATAAAAAAAGAAGATTATATGTGTAATAAACCTTGGTGGCAAAGAGTAATTATTTTAGTAGCTGGGGTTGTAAATAATTTTATATTAGCTATAGTATTGCTTTTTTTAAGTAGTCTAATTTGGGGTGGAAGTACTTTAAAGCCAGTAGTTAAAAATGCTGTGGAAGGTTATCCAATGGCAGAAGCTGGTATAACTAGTGGTGATACTATAACAGCAATTAATGGTCATAAAGTTTCTAGCTGGGATGTTGCTCAAATAGTTTTAGTTATGAAAAATAAAAATGATTATTATACTTTTGAAGTTAAACATGAAGATGGGAAAATGGATACCTATAAGGTTGTTCCAAAAGTAGAAAAAGATGCTGATGGTAACGAAAGACAAGTTTTTGGTATTGAAGTTGAAAGTAATACTTTATCTGGTTTCTTTGGTTCTATAAAATATGCATTCATGAAATTTAATAGTATTGTTCATTCAATGTGGCTTACTGTGACAGGTTTAATTACTGGTAAGATTAGTGCAAGTGCTTTATCTGGTCCAGTTGGCATGTATAAAATTGTAGATGATGGTGTAGCTTTAGGTCTTAATTATATGATTTACTTAACTGCATTCTTATCAATTAATGTTGGCTTTATTAATATTTTACCATTCCCGGCATTTGATGGCGGTAGAGTATTCTTCCTTATCGTTGAAGCGATTAGAAGAAAACCAATTAATGCTAAATTTGAAAATGCTTGTCATTTAGTAGGATTTGCACTTTTGATGCTTTTAATGATATATATTACAATTCAAGATATAATTAGATTATTTTAACTTGCATATATTAAAAAAATATGATAATATATTGGTGACCCAAAAAAAGGTATATAATCCGCTATAAAGTTTATATGATTATAGGTAATGAAATAAGGAGGTAAGAAAATGGCAAATTTAGTTGACAAAATTGCTGAAAAACATATTCGTAAAGATGTTCCAGAATTTAGAGTTGGGGACACAGTTATAGTTGATGTTTGGGTAAAAGAAGGAAAAAAGGAAAGAATCCAATCTTTTGAAGGATTAGTAATCGCTAAAAGAGGTGGAGGAGTTTCTGAAACATTTACAGTTCGTAAAAAAAGTGGTACTGTTGGTGTAGAAAGAATATTCCCAGTAAATGCCCCAACAATTGACAAAATTGTTGTAATCAAAAAAGGTAAAGTTCGTCGTGCAAAACTTAACTTTATCAAAGGAATGCGTAAAGAATATAAAGTTAAGGAAAGAAGTTAATTCTTTCCTTTCTTTCATTTAGGAGTGATATTTATAAAAAGAATAATTAAAGAATTAATACCTTATATTATAATTGTGGTTGTGGTTGTGCTTATTCGTACATTTATTGCAACACCAGTCAGGGTTGATGGTGATAGTATGAATAAGACATTTAAAAATGGAGATATCTTAATACTTTATAAATTAAGTAAGATTAATAGATTTGATGTCATTGTGCTTCATGAAGAAAAAGATAATGAAAAAATCATTAAAAGAGTTATTGGGATGCCTGGTGATACTGTAGCAATTAAAGATGGAGAAATTTATATTAATGATGAAAAAATAGATGATAAGTATGCTTATGGTATGACAAGTGATTATGATAGAATAACATTAAAAAGTGATGAGTATTTTATTTTAGGGGATAATAGACTTATTAGTAAAGATTCAAGATATTTTGGACCTATAAAAGAAAAAGAAATTAAAGGTAAGGTTATATTTAGAATATTCCCATTTAGTAAGTTTGGAAAGATTTGATAAAAAGCTTTACAAAAGGTTCATGAAAAAAGTTGGAATAACCTTGACAAAGTAGGGAGCAAAAAAGTAAGCTAGGTTAACTTCCTAGCTTTTATTGTAGAGGTGAAAATATTATATAGGCGTAGTATATTCGTTTAATGGTTATAATTATTTTGCTCCATTGTCTTCATCTAAACCAAAACATCTAACAATGAACAAAAAAGCAATTATAACAAAGACATGGCTGAAAAAAATGACATTGGCAAGCATTAAAGCAGATTATGCTGAGAGAGAAATATATACTTGTAAGTAAGATGAGAAATCATCTTATTTTTCTTTCTAAAAATTGTTGACAGACAAATATTTGTATGGTATATTTTGATTGTGAGATTGATGTAAAAATATTGCTAATCATTTATATAAGGGGGAATAAAATATGGATAATAGATTAGAAACTTTGTCAAATTTATTTGAAGGAACAGAAATAAGAAGCGTGTGGGATAGTGAAAAAGAAGACTATTATTTTAGTGTGGTTGATGTTATTGGTGTACTAACAAATAGTGGTAATCCAGGTCATTATTGGAGAACATTAAAATCTAGAATGATAAATGAAGGAAATGAAACCGTCACAAATTGTGACACTTTCAAATTTAGGGCAAAAGATGGAAAATTAAGAGCAACTGATGTATTAAATACAAAAGGAATATTAAGATTGATTGAGTCTGTTCCTAGTCCAAAGGCAGAACCATTTAAAATGTGGCTTGCTAGTCTAGGTGATGAAAGAATAAATGAAGTATTTGACCCAGAGGTTGCTATTAACAGGGCTGTAAATTATTATCGTAAAAAAGGTTATAGCGATGAATGGATAAAAGCTAGACTAAGTGGAATTGTTGATAGATTTAAACTAACTGATGTTTGGAAAGATGGTGGTATAAATAAACCTGTAGAGTTTGCTTTACTTACTAATGAAATATATAAAGGTTGGTCTGGTATGAAAGCTAGTGAATATAAAGAATATAAGGGATTAAGAAAAGAGTCACTAAGGGATAACATGACAGATATTGAAATAGTATTAACAAATTTAGGTGAACTTGCTGCACGTGACATAGCTAAAGAAGAAAAACCTCAAGGACTTTTAGAAAATATGAAAGTTGCTAAACGTGGAGGAAGTGTAGCAAAGGGTGCAAGAGATTTATATGAAAAGGAAGCCAAAAAAAACGCAATATCAAGCGATAATGCTTTAAATTATAAATATGTTAAAGATAATTTAATAGAAAATAAATAGTGTAAATAAATACTGAAAAATAAATAAAAAAACTATGAGATATAATAAAAAAATGATATAATAAATTTCTGTAAAGGAGTAATTTTATGATTAATAGTAAGGGGAATATGTATGAAAGATAATAATTTGATTATATATAAAAATAATGAAGGTAATATCATCGTAGATGCAATATATAAAGATGAAACATTATGGCTTTCACAAAAAGGGATGGCAAAGGTGTTTTCTGTTGGAGTACCTGCAATATCAAAACATTTAAAAAATATTTTTGAGGAAAAAGAATTAGATAAAACTGCAGTTGTTTCCAAAATGGAAATAACTGCAGAAGATGGTAAGAGATATAATACTGATGTTTATAGCTTAGATGCTATAATTGCTGTAGGTTATAGGATGAATTCAAAAAAAGCAACAAACTTTAGAATATGGGCTACTAAAGTATTAAAAGAATATATGACAAAAGGCTTTGCTTTAAATGATGAACGTTTTATTAAAAAAATAAATATGATTATAAATATTTCGATGAATTACTTGAACAAATTAGGGAAATGAGGCTCTCTGAAAGAAGATTTTACCAAAAAATAACTGATATATATGCTACAAGTATGGATTATGCCAAAAAATCTCCTACAACAATTAAATTTTTTAAAAAAGTTCAAAATAAACTTCACTTTGTAATTTGTTTCTAGGCTAAGTTAAAAATAAAAAGCCAGTTAAATAAGGATTTTAACACTTTTACAATAAGAAAAAAACGTGTTTAGATGCTAATTATATACTAAAAATTATTTAATGAAATTGATTTTTCTTGTAGTATTTAAAATATAAAATAGAAAGGAAGGATAATATATGAATAACAAAATTACAACAAAAATGAATGTAAAAGATAATTTGATAAATGTAATGAGAATTGATAATATAGATTATATATCTTTAACAGATTTGGCAAGATACAAAAATTTTGATAATCCTGGTGATGTTGTTATTAAGTGGATGAGCAATAAAAGTTCTT
Organism: uncultured Mycoplasmatota bacterium; assembly: GCA_900551525.1. Lineage (GTDB taxonomy): Bacteria > Bacillota_I > Bacilli_A > RF39 > UBA660 > Onthocola_B. The sequence continues at coordinate 25 of URWD01000035.1, read as the reverse complement.
TTGATTTTTATTCACTTTGGGAAGA
>URWD01000034.1 GCA_900551525.1 uncultured Mycoplasmatota bacterium | reverse complement strand
CCATCATGATGATATATATTATTTGTTCCCTGTACTCCATTATATTGTGATATTATGAAACTTGCTAAAGTTGGATTTTTGGTTTTAACTGACGTTGTGAATGTGCTACTTATTCTATTATTCTTATCTTTTACATAAACTTTTATATAAAATGTTGTATTGCTTGTTAAATTACTAAATGTATAACTATTTGATGTACTTTCTACATAATTTGAACCATTGTCTTTTGAATAATAATACTTATTTATTGTTCCATCTCCATTTTTTCCTGTTACTTTTATTGTTATTGAATTTGTTGTACTTGTTGTGGTTACATTTGTTATACTTGGTACTACATATGCATCTGTTGTGGCACTTAAACTATATTCATTTGACATTCTTCCTTGAGTATCTGCTACTTTTACTTTTATTGTATGTGTTGTTTTTTCTGTTAAACCAGTAAATGTATAAGTTGCATTTGCTGATTCTACATATGCTTTGTTGTCAATTGAATAATAATATTTTGCAACATTATTTGTTCCTTTTGCTCCAACAACTGATACACTTATTTGATTATACTTGGTTGTTGGTGTAACACTTGTTACGCTTGGTAATATATATGTTTCTGTTGTTATTGCTTCAAAGTACTCTGTTGAATATCTTCCATAGCTATCTAAAACCTTTACTTTTATTTTATATTCTGTTGTATCATTTAAATTATTAAATACATAGCTATTCGTTTCACTTTCTTCATACGTTGCTCCATTATCTTTTGAAAAATAATATTTTACTATTTCATTATCTCCCTTAGTTGCATTTACACTTAATGTTATTGAGTTCAATGTTACTGAGTGGGTAACACTATTTATTTTTGCATAAGTGTAGTTACTTGTCGTGACTTCTGTTTCATATGTATTCGTTTTTATTCCATTTTTATCTATACCATAACTATATACTTTATATGTTATATTATCATCTAGGTTTGAGAATGTGTAACTTGGTTTATCGATTTCTATAAATTTTACATCTGATATTGATTGTGTTGATGTATTTGTTGCTTTTTCTATTCCGTAATAATACTTGCTTAATTGTGCCGAACCTTCTTGTACATTTAATGTTGTTGTTATACTATTATAAGTTGTTGTAGTTTCCATATTTGTTATTTGAGTGAGTTCATAACTACTCATTTTATCTCTGGTTACATATAGTTTTCCTGATAATGATTTTCCCATGTTTTTTACTTGATCTGTATCTAAGTTTACAAATGTTACTTCCACATTCCATTCTTGAGTTGTTGTATTTCCTCTGGTTGCTTCTATATCATAATCTGGAACTAATAAGAAACCACCAGTTCTGGTTGTTATATCAAATCCATTTTCAGTATGAATGAGTCCAGTTATATTTTCTACTTTATTTCCATTTGGGTCAGTTACTGTTAATAAAAGTTCTGGTTTTGCATCACTTGTGGTATATTCAAAATCATTATTTTCTATTATAAAATAAATATTATACCTACCTGTTGTTTTATCTACATCTTTTGAATTACTTGCTGTTAGTGTTGCTGATGCTTTTGTTGAATCACTTACACTACCATTTCCTTTTTTTAAATCTGATTGTGTTAATGAAATATTTATTTCTTTATCAATCTTAAATGTTAAAAGGTCTGTTGTTGCTGTTATAACATTTACATCTGTTGAACTGCCAGCTCCACTAGTTGTTTGAAAGTATGCGTATGTTGCTCCGATTACTACGATTATTAATGTTATAACGACCACAACACTTAACATTATTACTTGTTTGTTATTATCTTTTTTCATAATCTAATGCCTCACATAATTAATATGATACTTTTTATTACTATCATACCTTATGTTAGAATTATATCACAATAATTACAATTTGCAATCACTTTTGTGTTACTTTCGCAACACAAATTTGTTTGTTATTATTTAATTGAGAGGTCTAAATATATGAAAAAGTTTATTATCCCTAATATTGAAGAAGAAAATACAATTACTAAAACTATAAGAATTAAAAGAAATGTAGCTAATAAATTAGAAAGTTTGGCTGTGCAAAATAATATTACTTTTAATAGATTAGTAAATGAATGCATTGATTTTGCTCTTGAAAATATGGAAGAAGATACTACGGAAGAAGTAACAATTCAAAATAAGTAGTATTTTTTTTAAATCTTTTTATACATTAAATATAAAGTTTTTGATATATCTTTGTGAGCTAAATAATTCATGTAATATGAAGATTTTTCTAAGTAATATTCTTCATGTAATGATGTTGCAAGAATATCTAAAAATGTTGCATCATATTTACCACATAACACTTTAAGCTTTGAATTAACTTCAATTGCGTCTTTTTTACTAAATTGTAATGCTGGATATACACCGATTACTATTATTTGTTTATCATAAAATTCTCTGATATTTTTTAAAAATATATTCATATCAGCAATGTAAATATCTATTATTTCTGATGTTATTTCTTCAACTTGTGATTTACTTGCAAACTCATCTACGCCAATTGCAAGTGTTAAAAGATCTGATTTTGCTATTATTTGTTTAATTGGTGTTCTTGTTGTTTTACCATAGTCATTGTTATTTAAATGTTCATTTAATTCATGTATTGTTTGATGGACATATGAAAATTCATTATTATAACTTTCTAAATCATCTTTTGTTTCTAATTTTTCCTTTAAATAATCATTAAAACTAGTTCCTGCAACATTATATGGTGTCATTCCAATACTAAGCCCATCTCCGAATGATGTTAATGTTGTTTTTGATGTAACTCTTAAACTATTTATAAATATTGTTAAAATAGCACCGATTAAGATTATTAAAAGTAATTTATATCTTCTTTTCATTAACTAACCCCCATAAAAAAATGTAAAGATTTCTCTTTACATTATATTTCTTCTATTTTAATATTAGCACCTACATGAGATAATTTGTTGATAATTCGTTCATAACCTCTTAGAATGTGTTCAGCATCATTTATTATTGTTGTACCTTCTGCTAGTAAACCTGCTGTTACCAAGGCTGCTCCAGCTCTAAGGTCTGTTGCTGTTATTACTTCACCATGTAATTTTGTTGGACCAGTTATTTTAGCATGTTGTCTTTCAGCTTCAATATTTGCTCCCATTAGATTTAAATATTTGACATGTCCCATTCTATTTTCCCAGATTGTTTCTTCAAATAGTGATATGCCATTTGCCTGAGTAAGTAATACTGACATTGGTTGACCTAAATCTGTTGGAAAACCTGGATATACTACGGTTCTAACATTAGTCGGTTTTAAATTTTTACTCTTGTTAAGTATCATTTTATGATTATTAAGTTTAAAATTAACTCCCATTTCTTGTAATTTATTTAAAAGCACTATGTTATGTTCTGGTATCATCCCATCTATTTCTAGATTATCCCCGAGTAAAGCTCCCATGATGATGTATGTTCCAGCTTCAATTCTATCTGGTATAACTTTTATTTCAGCTCCATGAAGTTCTTTAACTCCTTCAATTGTTATTTCTTCTGTTCCTGCTCCAGATATTTTAGCTCCCATATTATTTAGTAAATCTGCTATATTAACTATTTCAGCTTCTCTTGCAGCATTACTTATGGTGGTTGTTCCTTCTGCCATTGTAGATGCTATCATAATGTTGATTGTGGCTCCAACTGATGCAAAATCCAAGAAAATATTTGCTCCGGTTAATTTCTTAGCATCAATTATGTATTTACTTTCTTCTTTTGTAATTGTGGCACCTAAAGCTTCAAATCCTTTTAAATGTAAATCAATTGGTCTTGAACCTATATTACATCCACCAGGAAAATACATTTCAACATGTTTGTATCTAGCAAGTAATGAACCCATAAAATAATATGATGCTCTTAGTTTATTACTTAAAGTTTCAGGTATTACCGTGTTTGTCATACAGCTAGCATCAATATCAATTATATCTTTATTAGTTTCTACTTTAACATTTAATAGTTTCAATATTTCAATTAATGCATCTTTATCAGATATATTTGGGACATTTGTTATATGAACATTTCCCTTTGCCATTATAGCTGCTGGTATCAACGCAACAACACTATTTTTAGCTCCGCCAATTTTAATTTTTCCACTTAAAGGTTTGTTTCCTTCAATTATTATTCTTTTCAAAATAATTCACCTCTTAATAATATTTATGGCATGTAAAATAGAAATATTATTGTTCTCTTCCACATACTTTGCAATATTTCGAATCAATATCAATTAATTTACCACAATATTTGCAATAAACTTTATTATTTGTTAATCCTTCTTTTATTGCTTTTGCTGTTATTTCTATTCCTTCTTTATTTATGTTTGCTTTTCTTGTTACATTATCTTTCATTATTTCTTCATTGTTATCTAATATTTCTTTTTCTGCATTTACTTCTACACTTTTTGATGTTGATAAAATTTCTTTTAAGTCATCTTTACTATATTCCATCATGTGTTTAGTAGCTTCAATTTGTTTGCTCATCCATTTTCCCCTTAGCTTAGGACTTACCATTAAAGCAATGGTAAAGATAAAAGTTAATACTACAAGAATTGGTATTATAAAAAACAAAATTTCCAAAATAATCACACTCATTTCTAAGACAATTATAACAAATATTAAGTTAATTGTAAATTATTTATAAAATATGAAATATACCAAGTAAAATAAGTAGTAAAATACCTATGATACTAGCATAATTACCAATTAGTTTACTAGAATATTTTCCAATTATTAAACCTAATGAAGTAAATGAAAAACTGCATACTGAGAAAATAAAACTTGATAGCATAAATTTATTAGTGATATCACTTATACCTAAACCCACAGTAAATGAGTCAATACTAACACTAAAAGCTAAAAATAAAATACTTATACAACTTAAATTTATGTTTATTTCTTCTTTTTTAAAATAATTAATAGCTAAATTTACTCCGAGAATTATTAAAACTAGACCAAGTACTATATTACTTGCTAAATTAAAATAATTCATGATACTTATACCAATTTTATTACCAATAATGGGCATAAAAAAGTGAAATATACCTACAATGAAAGGAAAAAATTTTAAATATTTATTATTTCGAATTAATGAGCCCATACTTAAAGACAGAGAAAAAGTATCCATCGATAAGGATACTCCGATTAAAATTATGGATAATAGTTCTTGCATATAATCACCATTTAAATATATGCTTATTAATATTTGTCTATTAACTCTTTTATATAAGATGTATAAGTAATATCATCATAATCGTCTTCACTTGCTTCAAGTAAACATAATGGAGGAAATAATACACACCACCAATTATCACCAAGTCCATCACCTAAAGTTACCACTAAAGACTCATATTCTCCAGCTTTATAAGTTACTCCTTTATAATTTTTTTCAGGAAAATAGTTAAGACCATAATTGATTTTGTACTGTGTGTCGTATTTATTTAATATGTTTTTTACTTCATATATATTATTTTTTATTTCTTTACGTGTTTCATCGAAAGAATTTGATGTTGATAAAATGTTAGTAATAACGGGTTCTAATTCTTTTTTTATTTCTAATTTTTGAGTTTGATCTTCTATTTTATTGCTATTTGCTATTATTCTAAATCTAATGGCATCTTCTGGTATTAATACTTTTGTTTCTTTTTTATTTACTAATATTAATAATGTTACTAAAAATAATGCAATTATTATTTTTTTCAACTTTATCACCTGAATTAATGATGGTTAGTTTTTTTAATATTTATTCATTTAAATATAAATAAATATCTTGGTAAACCTTGTAAATCATTTTCAAATGAATATTTTAAATTTAATTTTGATACTAACTCTTCTAAAAGTTCTTTTTGATTATCACCAATTTCAAATGCTATTAATCCTGGTGAATTTAAATGAGATAAATGTTTATTTAATATTTCTTCATAAAAATATAGTCCATTGTTATCTGCAAATATGGCTATATTTGGTTCTGTTTTTTTTACTTTTTCTTCTACAAAACCATCGTATGGTATATATGGTGGATTAGATATTATGATGTCATAACTATTTTGTAAGTCATCAGTCATACTTTTATGAATAAATGTTATTTCTGCATTATTAAGTTTAGCATTTTCCTTAGCTAAATCTAAGGCATCTTTTGAAATATCTAGTGCCGTTACATTTGCATCTAGATTATTTTTAAGTGATATAGCTATACATCCACTTCCAGTTCCTAAATCTATTACATTTATTTTTTTATTAAATAATTCTTTGGCATATTTAATAGTTTTATCTACGAGTAATTCCGTTTCAAATCTCGGTATTAGAACTCTTTTATCTACATTTATTGTTTGCCCTAGAAACTCTACATTGCCTATTAAGTACTGAGGTGGATAATTTGTTAGTTTATCTAAAAGTTCTTCTTTATTTGGATATTTTTTTAATAAAAGTTCCCAGTCTGGAACACTTATGTAATCAGGTTTCATGTTTCCTCCATATTCAAAAAAAGCTGGGTCTACTCTAAAGACATTCCAGCTAGTTTTAATTTTAAATCTTCAGTTATCAAAGCTTCAATAACTGGTTCAAGTTCACCATCCATAACTCTATCTAAAGTCATTGTTGAGAAGTTTATTCTGTGGTCAGTAACTCTGTTTTGTGGATAGTTGTAAGTTCTAATCTTTTCAGAACGATCACCAGTACCAATTTTAGATTTTCTTTCAGCTCCGATTTCACTTTCTTGTTTATGTGTAATTTCATCATTTATTTTGATTTTTAATAGTTGCATCGCTCTTTCTTTGTTACGAAGTTGACTTCTTTCTGTTTGACAAGTAACAACTACTCCGGTTGGAACGTGTGTAATACGAACTGCAGAATTGGCAGTATTTACTGATTGTCCACCTGCTCCACTTGAATGATATACATCAATTTTTAAATCGCTTTCTTTTATGTCAATGTTTACTGTATCAACTTCTGGCATTACTAGAACTGTAGCTGTTGATGTATGAACTCTTCCTTGAGTTTCTGTTACTGGTACTCTTTGAACTCGGTGAGAACCACTTTCATATTTTAGTTTGCTATAAACATTTGCTCCCTTTACCATGAATTCTATTTGTGAAAAACCACCACTAGTACCTTCAAGTTCATGAAGTACTTCAATTTTCCAACCATTTTTTTCGGCATAGTAAGAATACATTCTGAATAAGTCACCAGCAAAGATGTTAGCTTCATCTCCACCTGCAGCTCCTCTTATTTCCATGATAACATTCTTACCATCATTTTCATCTTTTGGAACTAAAAGTATTTCTAATTCATGATATAATTTATCTATTTCAGTTGTAAGTGTAGCAATTTCTTCCTCAGCTATTTCTTTTAACTCAGGATCATTTTCCATTATTTTAGCTTCTTCAAGATTATTTTGAGCTTGTTTATATTTTCTATAAGCCATAACTGTTTCTTCTAAGTCACTTTGCTCCTTAGATAGCTCTTTTACTTTATTAAAATCATTTAATATCTCTGGATTACTTAAGTCTTTAGTTAATTCATTGTATTTTTCTTCAATTGCATCTAATCTATTAAACATTTTTATCTTCCTTTCTATCGTAGATTAAAATTTTAAGTAGATGCTATAAATTACTTTCATCAATGTCATCAACTACGACTAGGTCAGATAAATCATCTTCTGCAACATCGCCTGTTTCATCATCTTTGTCATAGAAAATATCATCTTCATCATCAGCTATATCGTCTTCTACTAGTTCTTCGTCATCTTCCACTAGTTCTTCTTCGTCTTCATCATCATCAAAAACTATGTCTAATTTATGTCTTGATTGAAGGTCCCAATACCCTTTGTCAAGCATAATAAATTTTTTATTTATAGACATTTGTTCAAAGAAGTCCATTAATTCTTCATCTACTGTTTCTTCTGGTAATTCTAAAACTGCGCATACTTTGGCAAAAATATCACGTAGCTTCATCTTTTTTCCACTTTCTTGTAAAATTAGTAAAGCAATATCATCATAACCCATTAGTTCAAGTTCTTCTTTAGGTATTTGCTTTAATTTCATAAATCATTCTCCTTACATTTGTTCTGGTGGGATAACCCCGATTAAATCAAGTGCATTAAATAATGTTTGTTTAACACATTTGATTAAATTTAAATTTTCCAAAGTTTCTTCTTCATCATCAGTAAGCACACGATTTTTAGCATAGTATAAATGGAATAAACTTGCTAGTTCATATACATAGTTGGTAATTAAGTGCGGCAACTCTTTTGTTGCTGATGTTTTTACCACTTCTGGGAATTCATAAACTTTTTCTAGAACATTATATGATGTATCGTCTTTAATTGCAATATATTTTTCACATTTTTTTACATTTTCTTGTCCTTTTAGAATTGAACAAATTCTTGCATAGGCATAACTTACGTAAAATACTGGGTTTTCGTTAGATTTACTTTTAGCAAGTCCTAAGTCAAAATCCATTTGAGTATCTAAACTATATTTTGAAAAATAATATCTAGCAGCATTAACTCCGACTTCATCAATTAATTCTTTTAATGTAACTGATTTACCAGTTCTTTTACTCATTTTTACTACTTCACCATTTTCTACAAGCCTTACTAATTGTAATAGTTTAACTTCTAGTTTTTCTGGGTCATTTCCTAGAGCCTTAACACTACTTTTTAAACGTGCTACGTATCCATGATGGTCTGCTCCGAAAATGTCTATCATTTTATCAAAACCACGATTAATTTTATCCATGTGATATGCTATATCTGGTAAAAAGTATGTAGCATTACCATCTTCTTTAATTAAAACATGGTCTTTGTCATCAAATAGGGCGCTACATTTAAACCATGTTGCTCCATCCTTTTCATAAGTGTAGCCATTTTTATTTAAAATATTCACTACTTCTTTTAAATCATATTTTTCTGATAAAGCTTTTTCACTTGTTTTAACATCATATTCAATTCTATATTCTTTTAAATCATCAAAGATGTGTCCAACCATTTCTTCTGTTCCTAATTTTTTGAAATAATCTAAATCTTTATCTAAATATGTATCTTTGTGTTCATCATATAACTTTTGTGCTATAGCAATTATTTCTTTACCATAATAACCATTTTCAGGCATTTCTGATGGAAGTCCACATATTTCTTTATAACGAGCTATAATTGATAAACCTAAGTTTGTTATTTGACTTCCTAAGTCATTAATATAGTATTCACTAGTTACATCAAATCCGCAGAATTTCATTATACGTGCAAGTGAGTCACCATAAGCACCACCACGAGCATTACCTAAGTGAAGTATTCCGGTTGGATTGGCACTAACAAATTCAATGTTGATTTTTTGTCCATTACCTATATTTGAACTTCCATATCTTTCTTTTTCATCTAAAACTTTGTTGATATTTTCAAGTAAATAATCTTTAGATACAAAGAAATTTATAAAACCTGGTGCTTTAATTTCAATATTTTTAATACTCGAATTATCAATTTTACTTACAATTTCTTCCGCAATAAGCATTGGATTTTTCTTTAAAGTTCTTGCTAATTTCATAGCAATATTAGTTGAAAAGTCACCATTTTCAGCTAAAGCTGGTTTAGTTACTTCAATTTCTACATCTGTTACTTCTAGGGCATCTAAAGCCTTTTTAATTTCTTCTGTTAATAAATTTTTCATAATTCCTCTTTTCTAGTAATTTCTATTACTTTTATTTCATCACCTAATGAATAGGTTAATCGTATTTTATTGTTTTCTTCTTCATATTTTGTATTTATATCATATTTTAAATTATTATTTTCAAATATTACTGTTAATAAATTGTTGTTAAAATCAACTCTGAATATATCTTCTGGACATCGTCGTTCATAAATTCTATTGTTTCTATCTATCACATGAGTACCATATTCATCTACATAGTATATTATATTATCTTCATATTTTGCTGCTTTGTCTATTTCATTAATTATGACTTCTTCGCCATTTTTTAGTTTCCAATCAATTTTCATGGTTAGTCACCTCTTTTTTTCTTCCATATTATAACAAACTTTATATTAAATGTATAGCAAAAATATTTAATTTTTAATAAAATAATTACTGCTTTTTTAAAATTACTTATGATTGTTTTTTTAATAACAAAAAAAGACTATTACAAAATTATTTGTTTAATTAGTAATAGCCTTAACTTAATCTTGTATAATTTTAGATTTTCTTATTTTATCTGTTTAATTTTTCTATGTCTTCTTTGGATAAACCAGTTATTTCAACTATTTCATCAACAGGATAATTTTTTTTAAGTAAATTAATTGCAATTTTAGTTTTTCCTTCAGCTTCACCTTCTGTGAGAGCCTCTCTACGAACTAATTCATCTCTGGTATTTCTAACTAACATTTCATCTTCTTCTGGTGTAAGAC
>URWD01000033.1 GCA_900551525.1 uncultured Mycoplasmatota bacterium | reverse complement strand
TTGTTTCATTTAACATAAAATTTTCCTCCTTTATATAAGACTCTATTCTAAGTTTGAAACATCAAAAAAGTCAAGAAAAATCGGTCGACATGGCTCGACAATTATTTTAAAAACACTGGTTTTACCTAATGTTTATGGGCACTCTTTTCTAACAATTAATTAAAATTTTTTTGAATATTTTGCTTTTTATCTATAATTACTTTCTAAATACACTCAACAAAATCGGAATTGAATTCCAGATTTGAAAAAAATGCCGTTTTTTAAAAATGGTACATTCAAATAGTTAAAAATGGTACATTGATGTTGACTGTTTAGTTTTTTTGATATATAGGAACAAATTAGCATGAACTTAAAACCAGACAATTACAAGCCAAGACTTATCGATAAGAAAATAGACGATTTATTGCAAGTTTGTGGTGCTGTTTCGATTGAGGGACCAAAATGGTGTGGTAAAACATTTACTTCTCTTAATCATGCAGCATCAGCAATAAATATGGATGATGAAGAAACAAGAAGAAGGTTTAAACTAAATTCAGAGTTAGTGTTAAACGAACAAAAACCAGAATTAATTGACAAATGGTCAAGAGAACCAACAATTTGGGATAAAATAAGAAGAAAATGTGATTTATTAGAAACAAAAGGTAATTATATTCTGTCTTGTTCAACATCATTAAAAGATAGAAAAGAAATATTTCATTCAGGTGCAGGAAGAATAGCAAGACTAAAAATGAATACTATGAGTTTATTTGAGTCAGGTGACTCCAGTGGTGATATTTCCATAATGGATATGTTTAATGGAAAGAACATCGTAAAAAACGTAAAAAAAACTAGTTTAGAAGAACTAGCTAATTTAATTGTGCGAGGAGGTTGGCCAGCTAACATTAATATAGCTAGTGATAAATCCGGTTTAATGCCAAAATATTATATTAATTCTATCTTAGAAAAAGATATATTTGAAATAAAAAACATTGATAGTATTAAAATGAATATGTTATTAAAGTCACTAGCCAGAAATGAGTCAACAACTGTAAGTAATAATAAACTTATAAAAGACATAAGTGAAAATGAAGACATGGAAGTTGATAAAAGAACAATAAGTGATTATTTAGATATATTAGATAAATTAAATCTATTAAATAATCAACCAGCTTATAGTTTAAATTATAGATCTCCCGATAGAATAGGCAAAAATATTAAAAGACACTTTGTTGATCCTTCTTTAGCAGCAGCACTATTAAATATTAATAAAGATAAATTAATCGGTGATTTAAAAACATTTGGCTTTTTATTCGAAGCTTTAGTGGAAAGAGATTTAAATATATATATGGATTATTTAAATGGAAAAATCTATCACTTTAGAGATAATGTAACAGGTTTAGAAGTAGATACAATTCTTGAATTTGAAAATGGTGAATATGCAGCAGTAGAAATAAAACTAGGTTTTAACCAGTTTGATGAAGCAAAAGAACATCTTTTAAAATTCCAAAAAAAATGATAAAAAAACCAAAGTTTATGTGTGTTATATGTGGATATAATGATGTTATTGTTAAAGATCCAGAAACTGGAATATATTTACTTCCCATAACAGCATTAAAACCATATTAGAGAAAATGGGCTACCCAGAACTATTTCTGAGTAGCTCATTTGATATAATAAAATTGATTTACCACATCTTCTAATTCTCTTAATAAAAAAGTCAGTATGTTTTTCCAAAGAAAAATATATTCTTTTTTGTTTGAGATATTTTTCTTTGGAAAAACATAACTTTTTTTAAAATATATCCTTGCTTCGACAAAAGTATCACAAACAATATGTTATCATGTAAATATAGAATTACTTTCTAAAGAATAATTCTATATTCATATCTAAAGCATCTGCTATTCTTCCAAGAATAGCAATAGTAACATGTTTACATCTGTTAGGATTTTCTATATCTGTTATATACTGACGAGATATACCAGCCATGTCAGCAAGTTCTTGTTGAGTAAAGTTCTTTTCTATCCTATATTTTTTAATATTTTTCCTAACTATTTCATAGTAATATTCGTCGGTATGTATATAAAGGGTTCCTATCATTAGGGGATCACCAGCCTATATAATTATTTTCTTTAAAAAAATAATAATTTTATATAGCCTAGCAGTGGCATTCGTGTTATAATGTTAACATAGGAAAGGAGTAAAAACAACTATGAATAAGAAAAAAGTAATTGTTTTAAGCTTATTTTCGCTAATTTTTCTTTTATTTGTTATTATTTTATATAGTAATAAATATAAAAAACAAGTTTATACAGAAGAGGGAAATAACCAAATAAGAACAGGTACAAATATTAGTATGATGCTTGAAACAAAAGCTGGTTCTGGTGATTATGAACCATCAACAAGCTCAGAATGGCCAACAGAAGGTTATACATTTAATGCTGAACGTTCAATGTGTGAAAATGGTGGAACACTTTCATGGAACAATGAAACAAAGTCAGTAGTACTCACAACTAAAGTAAGCAATAAATGTTACGTATATTTTGACATTGTGCCACCGGATGTATCAATCACCGCAACTAATTTACCAAAGACTTATGGTAAACTTGGTTCATTAAATTGCTCTAATAGTACAGCAACATATAATCAACAATATAATAGAGTAGAAATATCACAAATAAATGGAGGTTATACATCGTGTACATTAAACTATACTGACAGTTCTTCAAAAGTAAATTTAGCTACATATATTACAAGCCTCTCAGGAACAACACAAGGAACGGGACAAGTAGTAAATGAAAAAGGCTATCGATATGAAGGAAAAAATCCAAATAACTACGTATGGTTCAATAATGAATACTGGAGAATCATCGGAGTGTTTGATAGTGCATCACATGGTCAAAGTGGAAAAAACTTGGTTAAAATAATAAGAGCAGATGTGTTAGATGGACTTGCGTGGCATAAGTCAAATACAAACGATTGGACAGCGGCTAGTTTGAATTCACTACTTAATGGTGCATACTATAATGCTCAAGATGGAACAAGTTCTGGATATTGCTATGGATATAGTACAACAGCAACAGCAAATTGTGATTATACTAAAAAAGGAATACAGTCTGGATATAGAAGTATGATAGCAGAAGTAACATGGTATCTAGGAGGATATTCAAGTGCTAGTGCAACAACCGAAAGTTTTTATGGATATGAAAGAGGAACAACGGTATATAGTGGAAGACCAACAACAACTACAGGATATATAGGACTAATGTATCCAAGTGATTATGGATATAGTGTGTTATCAAGTAGTTGTGCAAGAACAACAAATTTAGGTTCTTATAATACAGCAACATGTGCAGGACAAAGTTGGTTATATGGAAAAGGATACGAATGGACAATTACGCCTTATTCTTCGTACAGCGGCGGTGTGTTCAATCTTAACGACAACGGCTTCTTGTACAACGGCGCGAACACTGGGTATGGCGGCCGTCCAGTCTTGTATCTAGACGCTTCTGTGTATAAAATAGATGGAGAAGGAACTTTAGATAAGCCATATATTATAGGTATGTGAGAACCTTTAGTTTAGCATGGCTGGCGGGAGCTTCCGCCCCACGCGGGGTGCAACAAGAAAGTGTAGTTGTTATACTTTCTTTTTGTAATTTTGTTCTAAAATCATAGACAAGTAATTAATAATTTGATAAAATAAAGTAGTACGTAAGTTGTATAGAATGGAAGTGCTTGTTATGGCTAAAATTATATCACTTGTTAATCAAAAAGGTGGAGTTGGAAAAACTACCACTAGTATAAATTTATCTGCTGCTTTAGGAAAAATGGGTAAAAGAACCCTTCTTATTGACATGGACCCTCAAAGCAATGCTACAACTGGATTAGGTTTAACATCTAATGATTTTAAAAATGATATATATGAACTAATAACTGGTAAATGTGAAGTTAAAAAAGCAATTAAAAAAACTAAATTTCATAATTTAAGTATAATACCATCAACTATTAACCTAGCTGGTGTAGATGTAGAATTTGTTAAAAAAATGCTTGAAGATAAAGAATTTAGTCAAAATATGCAATTAAAATTAAAACTAGATGAAATAAAAGATAATTATGATTATATAATAATAGATTGTCAACCATCATTAGGACTAGGTACTATGAATGCCTTAGTAGCATCTGACAGTGTCATAATACCTGTACAATGTGAATTTTTTGCCCTTGAAGGTATAACACAACTACTTAATAGTATTATCATGGTCCAAGGAAGTATGAACCCTAATCTTAGAATTGAAGGAGTACTTTTAACTATGCTTGATGGAAGAACAAATATTGGTCTTGAAGTAATTGAAGAAATAAGAAAATACTTTAAAGATAAAGTATTTAATACAATAATACCTAGATTAGTAAGATTAGTAGAAGCGCCTAGCCATGGTAAGCCAATTAATGAATATGACCCTTTAAGTAGAGCTACGGAAGCTTATGCTAATTTAGCAAAGGAAGTGGTTAGTAGAGATGGAAACTAAGAAAAAGGCATTAGGTAAAGGATTAGAACAATTATTTTCTAATAATGTTATTGATTTTGATAACTTTGAAGATACTGTTGTAGAAGAAAACAAAAAAGATGTAACAGAAATAGATATTGATGAAATAAGAAGTAATCCTTATCAACCTAGAAAAACATTTGATAGTGAAACTTTAAATGAACTTGCTAAATCTATTGAGCAGTATGGTGTAGTTCAACCAATAATAGTTAAGAAAAGCATTAAAGGCTATGAACTAGTAGCGGGTGAAAGAAGAACTAAAGCTGCTAAAATTGCAGGTCTTAAAAAAATACCTGCTATAATCAAAGATTTTGATGATCAAGAAATGATGGAAATAGCTTTAATTGAAAATATTCAAAGAGAAGATTTAAATCCTATAGATGAAGCAAGTAGTATAAGTAATATTATTAAATTAAAAGGATATACTCAAGAAGAATTTGCAAGTAAATTTGGTAAAAGTAGAACTTATGTAACTAATTTACTTGGCTTGCTTAAATTACCCGATGATGTAAAAAGATTAGTTGAAAAGAAAACTATAAGTATGTCACATGCTAGAGTATTATCTAAAATGGATGATGAAGATAAAGTAAATGAGTTAGCTAAAAAAATAGTAACTGAAGATATGTCTGTAAGAGACTTAGAAAGACTAAGTCAGGATGTAAAAAGTGATGTAATAGTAAAAGGGACCAGTTCAAGTAAAAAAGGATTTGACCATAAATATAGAATGTATGAAAATATAATTATGGATAGTTTAGATACTAAAGTAAGAGTAAGTAAAAAGAAAATAGAAATATATTTTGATGGGGTTGAAGAATTAGAAGAGATACTATCTAAAATGAATGTTAAAGTTGAGGAAGAATAGATGGATAAAGATTTTAATTTAAATGATGATGTTATCATGAAAAAAGAACATGCTTGCAAGACAAATTTATGGACAATAACTAGAAATGGTGCGGATATCAAAATAAAATGTAAAAATTGTGGTAGAGAAATCATGATGGATAGATTAGAATTTATTAAAAAATTAAAAAAGGTGATAGTAAATGAAAAAACTTCGAACTAAAGAAAAACTAGGATTACATCCAGTCATGATGCTTCTTGTTTTAAGTTTTATAACTATTATAGCTAGTGGTATACTTAGATTATTTAATGTTCAAGCAACATTTAATAAAATATCAAGCGTTACTGGTGATTTTCAAGTTACAACAGAAGCAATTAATTCTCTATTTAGTCTAAGAGGACTTAAATATATATTTACAAGTACAGTTAGCAATTTTGCTAATTTTGCAGTACTTACTCATTTAATTATTATATTACTAGGTATAGGTATAATGGTTAAAAGTGGTTTTTTAAAAACAATTATTACATTAATGACTAAAAAAGCAAAGAAAACAACTGTTACCTTTGTATTAGTGCTTGTATCAATACTAGCAAGCTTAGTAGGTGATTTATCTTATATTATACTAGTACCACTCGGAGCATTATTATTTCTATACGGTAAAAGAAATCCAATGATTGGGATAATAACAACATTTGCAGCCCTTACATGCGGAAGTAGCCTAAGTTTATTCATAACAAGCTATGACTCTAGTTTAATAAGTATGACACTTGATAATGTACATATTATAAATGCAAACTATACTATATCTAGCTGGGGATTTATATTTGCTATGATAATGTTAATAATAATACTTGCATTTATAATAACAAATATAACTGAAAATTATATAGCAAAGAAAATGCCAAAATATGAATTTTTAGAAGAAGATATTGAAGAAGAATTAGTGCTTACTAGAAAACAAATGAGAGGTTTATTATTCTCTTTAGGCGCAGGCTTTATATATTTACTAATCTTTATATATAATATTATACCTGGTTTACCATTCTCAGGTAATTTGCTAGATTATAATCAAAATTTATATATAGATAAATTATTTAGTTATAATTCATTCTTTAGTAATGGTTTTGTCTTTGTAGTAGCAGTATTCTTTGTAATACTTGGTTTATTTTATGGAATTGGAGCTAGAACAATAAATAATAATAAAGAATTTATTGATGGACTAGGTCATTCACTTAATGGCATTGGTAAAGTATTAGTTATGATATTTGCAGCATCAACATTTATAAACATATTTAAACAATCAAATATAGGTAACGTTGTAGCTGGAGCTTTAACTAATGTAATGCAAAATAGTGATTTTGCAGGGTTACCACTGCTACTTATGTTATTCGTATTTTCATGTATAATAACACTTGTACAACCAACAGTATTATTTAGTTATGATATAGTATCTGGGGTAATTATAAAACTTATGAATGCTGGTATATCACCAGAATTTACAGAGCTTGTCTTTAGGCTTGGAAGTAGTGTAGCACTTGGACTTACACCAGTATTTGCTTATTTTGTAGTATATTTAGCATATTTAGAAAATTATAATCAAAGTAATAAACCTATTACTTTAAAAGAAGCTATTAAGTATCAACTTCCATATGCTGGAGTAACATTTGCTTTATACCTTATATTTATTATAGTTTGGTATATAGTTAAATTTCCAATAGGAATTGGTACATTCGTAGGATTGGGGGCATAAATTATGGGGCTTAAAGCAGGAATAGTAGGTTTACCTAACGTAGGAAAATCAACACTCTTTAATGCAATAACAAAGCAAAACATATTAGCAGCAAATTATCCATTTGCAACAATTGAACCTAATGTAGGAATAGTATTTGTACCAGATAAAAGAGTAGATTATTTAGCTGATTTATACAAACCCAAAAGTATCGTACCAACTACATTTGAGTTTACTGATATAGCTGGTTTAGTTGCTGGAGCATCAAAAGGTGAAGGTCTTGGTAATAAATTTTTATCACACATCAGAGAATGTGATGCCATAGTGGAAGTCGTAAGATGCTTTAGTGACCCGAATGTAACACATGTAACTGGTAAAGTTGACCCTATCGGGGATATCGAAGTAATAAATATAGAGTTAGTACTTGCTGACTTAGAAGTAATAAATAATAGAATAGAAAAAATAGAAAAGAAAGCTGTTACAACTAAAGACAAAGAAGCTTTAGCAGAAGTAAATGTTTTAAAAAAATGTAAAACCGCTTTAGAAGCAAATACACCACTAAGAAGAATATCGTTTGATAAAGATGAAAGAAAAATCCTAAAGAATTTTAGTTTCTTAACAATTAAACCAATTATATATGTTGCTAATGTTAATGAAGATGATGTAGCAGTTGGTGATAATGAATATTCAAAAATGGTTAAAAACTATGCTGAAAGTGAAGGATCTGGAGTTATAGTTATGTGTTCTAAATTAGAAGCAGACTTAGCTGGACTTGAAGATGAAGAAAAAAATTTATTTTTACAAGAAGTGGGTATAAAAAATAGTGGTCTTGATAAACTAATTTTTGCTACATATAATTTACTAGGACTTGCAACATTCTTTACCGCCGGTTCTGATGAAGTAAGAGCATGGACATTCAAAACTGGTATGAAAGCACCAGAATGTGCAGGAATTATCCACAGCGACTTTGAACGCGGATTTATAAGAGCAGAAGTAATGAGTTTTTCAGACTTAGAAGCTTGTGGGGATGAAAAGCTTGTTAAAGAAGCTGGAAAACTTAGAGTTGAAGGTAAAGAATATGAAATGCAAGATGGAGATATTTGTTATTTTCGATTTAATGTTTAGAAAAGGAGGAATGGAAAATGGAAGATAATAAGTTAATAAGTAAATCATTCTTATGGATGTGTATTGGTCTATTAGTAACATTTGTTACAGGATTTGGTGTAGCTAGTAATGAAAGAATGTTAGAAAACATATTTAATGGAAGTTCATTTTGGCTGTTTGTAGTTCTAGAATTTGTTTTAGTAATAGTACTTTCATGGAGATGTATGAAGATGAGCCCAGTAGCAGCCAAGATATGTTTTATACTATATGCTTTTGTAAGTGGTTTAACATTTTCAAGTATCTTTGTAGTATATGATATAGCAAGTATAATGATGGTATTCTTAGTAAGTAGTGTTATATTTGGGGTTATGGCTTTCATTGGTTATAAAACAAATGTAGACTTATCAAAACTAGGATTTTACTTAATGATGGGCTTAATAGCAGTTATCATTGTATCAGTTATCAACATTTTTATTGGTAGCAATGGTCTTGAAATGGCATTAAGTATTATCTGTGTACTTTTATTTATTGGTATTACAGCATTTGATGTTCAAAAGATTAAATCCCTTGAAGGAAGTGGACTTCCAGAAGACAACTTAGCTATTTATGGTGCCTTAGAATTATACTTAGATTTCATTAATATTTTTATTGACTTAATAAGAATTATTGGTGAAAACAAAGATTAGGTTGGTAATATGGATACAAGTTTAAAAAGAATTATAGCTTTTGTAATAGATATAGTTATTATTTCATTAATATTTAAAGCAGTTAGTGTTTTACCAATTGACCCATATAAAGAAAAATACAATGAAACATACAAAAAATATACTGAAGTAATCGGTGATAACAAAGAAGTTAGCGATGAAAATAAAGATGAAATAATAGAGCTTAATTATGAAGTATATAAATATAGAACATATAGCACTGTTATTTCAGCATCAATATTTGTTCTTTACTTCGGGGTATTACAATATGCTTTAAAAGGTCAAACTATTGGTAAGAAGGTAATGAAGTTAAAAGTAGTAAGCAATAGTGACAAAGATGTAAACATTTGGAAATATATTCTTAGAATAATAGTTTTAAATAACATTTGGTTATCTTTACTTAATACTGGAGCTGTTTACATCTTTAAAGGGGTTAACTTCTATTATGTAACATATGTAATAAGTATGTTAAGTTCTTTAATATATATGATGAACTTAATAATGATTATGTTTAGAAAAGATAATCGCGGACTTCATGACTTTGTAGCAGGTACTAAAGTGGTGGAAACAAATGTAACCAACGTAGAAATAGAACCGGTAGAAAAAGTTAAGAAAGAAACAATTAAAGAAAAAGCTGAAAAGAAAGCAAAGAAAAGTAAAAAATAAACTTATGGTCAAAAACTGTAAGTTTTTTTCTTGACTTATAAACTAAAATTTAGTATGATGTTTACATGTAATTTTGGTATATATATTATATAGACTATCTATTTTCTAACAGGTACAGAGAAGGGAGGCTTACAAGTGAATTATAGTAAGTTAAAGAATTTATCATTTAATGAAATAGATAGTTTACTAGATTATATTACAAATGGTGAAGAAGAATTAGTTGAAATTATCTTCAAGAAAAAAAGTATTCTAATTAAAACAAACCATAACATGTATTATTGTGAAGAACTAGAAAATGATAGTAATGGTCGTTATGGCTATGGTGAAATTTGGAATATTTAAAGTATGGTAATTTTTGAATGTAATTAAAGATAAAGCTTTTAAGCATTTATTCACACATGTAGAAATAACAACAGAGATTTATATAATCTCTGCTAAATTTAAATGTTTTTTCAAAAGTTTTAATACAAAAAGCTAGTATTTTAAAAATTAGTATGATATAATCTAATTGTTCCCAAAAGAAATAGGGGCATGGTATAATGGTAGCATAGGAGTCTCCAAAACTTTTGATGGGAGTTCGATTCTCTCTGCCCCTGCCAAGAAAATACCGATTTTTCCTTATAAAATAAAGGAAAAATCGTTTTTTTATGTAAAAACTGTTATTGTCTTTTTAAATCTGACTTGCAATAATTTTTGTTAAGAGTTGACATCACACTAGAGGTGATAAAATTGATAATTCATAAAAAATACGATGTAGATTGTTTAGTATTACTTAATATTTTGAAAAATATGTTTGTTAGGTGAATGCGTTTTTGTTCCAATGGATATATATAAAGAAATTGAAAAATTATACAATATGTTAGTTGAGTATTTAGATGGAAATTATTTGGATGCCAAAATGATAGATACTAAATTAGTTAGAGAGGTAACGTTTAAAGTTTTCACAAATAAAGAAATATCAAATAATTATAAAAAGAGTTATCAAAAAAGCAAATCATAAATAATTGTCTTTTATTTTAATTATTTACCGATTTCAGCAAATAAATTAGCTAGATTAATTGACAAAAATCAAAAAAAATAATATAATTACCTGGGATGTCTACATTTTTAAACAAAAAATAAAAGATATGGCTGATATTATAAATAAAGCTTTGTCATATCTTTTTTTAAGCAAAAAATCTGAAGATAGGAGGTTGATAAAATGCTAAAAAATGCTATAGCATATATTTTAAGGAAAAGAAATAGAACAATTATAGTATTTATTATTTTAACAGTAGTTCTCTCTTGTT
>URWD01000032.1 GCA_900551525.1 uncultured Mycoplasmatota bacterium | reverse complement strand
TAATCAAAGCTACTCAAAATTGACTTTTTTACTTAGTTTTCAAAGATCATTTTCAATCATTTTTTTTGCGCTCTTTTTGCTGAGTGCATAGATAATATATCAAATCCTGAAACGAATGTCAACAAAAAAATGCAATTTTTTTTAATTTTTTGCAAATTTTTTTAAAATTGACGTTTTTTCAAGGATTTTTCTATATATTTTATGATAAAAATATTTTAATATTACTTATTTCTTATAATATTTTCATAAATATTTTTATATTTTATTATATTATTTTTATCAAATGGGCCTTCTTTATTTTTCTTCATTTGTATTAATTTTACCATTTCTTTATTTACTATCTTATCTATTGCTTCAGGATATTTCATTTTTTTCTTATGATAATTATATTCATTATGATCTAAAATTTTATATCCACCATCTGGATACACTCGTAAATCTAAATCATAATCAATATATTTAATTACATTTTCATCAACTAAATATGGCGATGCTATATTACAATAATAAAATAACCCATGAGATTTTAACTGTGCAATGCAATTAAACCAATTATGCTTATAAAAGAATATAATTGCCAACTCTTTGGTTTTATATGAATGGCCCTCCGGTTCTGTAACATCTACCATATAATTTCCACACACTATGAAATCATCTTGTATATCTAAAATTATTGTATCATCACTTGCTTGATATGCTTCTCCATTATGTTTATAACAATGAATATTGTATTTATCTCCGACTTTCATTTACTCACTTTCTTTCCAATTATATTTTTTTCTTTCTATATTATATATGTAGTGTTGTTTTAAGCAAAAAAGAGCAACCTACATTGCTCCAATTACTTCTAATGCTTTTACAAGTTGTGTATCTATTATTATTTCTTCACCATTTTCGTTTGTTTGTGTGGTTTGTGCCACTTCAAAATCAGGCTTTATACCTTTTTTGTCTATGCAATCGCCTGTAGGTCTAAGCCATCTTGCTGATGTGAATTTTGCCATACTGCCATCTTTCATATCGTAAGTTTGTTGAACTTTTCCCTTACCATAGCTTGTTTGGCCCACTAAAACGGCTCCATAACTATCTTTTAAGGCAGCTGCAAGAATTTCCGCTGAAGATGCAGAATTGTTGTTTATAAGTACTACTATTGGGTAATCCCTTGATGTTTCTGTTTGGTCATAATAATCTTCTTTGGAATTTTTATCTTCAAGTGAATATATTAACTTGCCTTTTTTCAAAAATAAACTTGCTGTTGTTTCAGCTGAGTCTAAGTATCCACCTGTATTATTTCTTAAATCGATAATAAGTTTTTCCATTCCATTTGCTTCAAGTTCTTTTAAGGCATTTTCCATTTGACTTGTTAAAGGACGAGAAAACTTAGATATTTGAATATATCCTATATTATTTTCTTGCATTCCATAAACAATTG
Source organism: uncultured Mycoplasmatota bacterium (assembly GCA_900551525.1). Classification (GTDB taxonomy): domain Bacteria; phylum Bacillota_I; class Bacilli_A; order RF39; family UBA660; genus Onthocola_B. The sequence goes on along the minus strand of URWD01000032.1, from coordinate 11,317 downwards.
CAGGTTCTTCGATTGTTCCTATTTTAACATTAAATGTTAGTTCTTCACCATTTCTATCCACAACAATATCAACAGCTTTTTTATCTGTTCCGCGAATTAAAAGTCCAACAGCATTGCCATCTGTATCATTTAATTTTGTCCCATCAATGCTCATAAATTTATCGCCAGCTTGCAATCCAGCCGCTTCTGCAGGACCATTTTTAGTCACTTTTGTTATTACTCTGTCTTTATTAATTTCTACGCCAATACCTTGATATGTTCCTTGAAGACTTTCTTCTAAAGCTTTTCTTTGCTCATCAGTTAGGTATGTTGTATAATTATCTCCTAAATAATTTAGCATAGCATTTAAAGCACTATCTAGCATTTTTTCTTTATCAACATCTTCATAGTAATTATTAACTATATTTGAATATGCTTTGATAAAATCTGTTAATTCCTTATCATTTGATAAATCACTATATGATAAATTATAGTTGTTAGTTACAATAATACCTGCTGTTACTGCAGATACTACTGATGTTATACATATTATAATTATTACACTTATTAAATTGAAACCTTTGCTGTTTTTCATTCTATTTCACCTATAATTATTTTAGCATTAAATTAAAAAAAAGAAAAGTTAAAAACTTTTCTAAATTCCTAATTCGGTCTTAATTGTGTCAAGTGTTTCTAAATATTTGACAATTTTACCATTTTTTATCTTTATTAATGTTAAATCTTTAAAAGCAAGTTCACTTGATGTTGTAGCATTTGGATTGCTATCCTTGTCTTCACCAACATAATATTTTTTATTTAATTCATTTGATAAATCACAGAAATATACTTTGTTAGATTTTTCTTTATCCATATATTTGTTCATTAAAGCAGAATAATAAATTGCATTTGGTGCTTCGCCATCATAAACAATAACGTAATATTCATTATCTGCACGATTGAATAATGTTCCAACACTAACTTTGTCATAGTCAATTGAACCTGCGGTTACAGTTGTATCATTACTATTATCATCCTTATTTTTGTTAATAAGTCTTGTAATACCATAAACTGCAAGTACTAAAACTATGATACTTAAAAGGATTATAATAAATTTTTTTACTTCTTTTGATTCTTCACTTGTGTATTTATCAATATCAACCTTTTTAATTTTCTTTGTTTTTACTTTGTCGTTTAATTTTTCTTGCTTCTTTGCTTTTGCCATAACTATTCCTCCATGTGATTATTATACCTAAATCATGTACATTTTGCAAGTTTTACCAGAGAATTTTATGTTATATTATTAATAATGTTGATAATTTGTTGGTTTAATCAAAAAAACAATGCGCATGGCATTGCTTTAATTATTTTGTGGATAATACTGTTTTGGAATTACCAAGTGATTTTGCTACACTAACCATTTCATTTGATGATAAATCACTACTTACTAGATAGTAACTTATGTTTTCACTGTTCCAACTGATGGAATTTGAACTTAAAGCTCCGATGGTTTTATCAAGCATTAGTGGGTCACCAAACACTGGAATTACTTCAAAGCTACTAGCTTTTGATGCTGTTTCTTCAACAATTACAAAGTTTTTATCACCAGCAAATGTTAGAATTACTCTACTTCCTGCAGCTGTATCAATTGTTTCAGAACTTTTTAAATGGGTGTTCGTAGGTATATAAAGTGGATAAATAATACTATCTAAAGTTCCAGTTGTCTTATCACAAGTGTTTCCTTCACACGTTTTATTATCTTTACAATTTGTTCCTGAACATGTACCATTCTTATTTTCGGTATTTTCGTTTTTATTTGTATCTTTATTAGCATCCTTATTATCAGTTGTTTTATTTTCATCTTTAGTAACATCAATTAAATCTTCTAAAACAAAGTCATCTTCTTTTAATTTTGCTTTTAAATTAACACTTTTAAATGTTACTTTTATCTTTATTATGTCATCTGCAGAATAAACTTCTACTTTTTCAATTTTCATATTCTTGTCAAAATATATTTTTTGATAAGTAAGCTCATCATTATTAGGATAATTTACTTTACATTTTATAATATAGCCATTTTCTGTTTTTTCTAATGTTTTTTCACCATCATTTTTAATATCTGTTAGTAAGTTTTGTAAAAGATAAGATTGTGATGAGTTTTCTGGCCATACACTATCAAATTTAAAACTCTTGTTTAAACTTGGTGTTACAACATATAATCCTTCCTTATTTTTAAGTATTACCTGTTCATGATTATTAGTTTGATTTACTAAAACTACTTTATAAAAATCATCTTTTAAAAAGTATGTATCAATATTATAGGTAAATATTTCTTCCCCACTACTTATTTCCATTGTACCGTTTATTTTATATGATTTACTGCTTTCTACACTCTTTGTAAAATCATTTACGGCATCTTCTAGTTTGTAACTTCCACACCCAGTTAAAGTAAGCATGCAAACTATCATTAGTATTAAATACTTTTTCATTACCAAATCCCCTTTTCTAATTAAATATATTTTTTCTATTTTAAAATATGTATGTATATTATTTAATTTATGGTTAAAAATATAAACAAAGGGATGTGAAATTATGATGATACTACAAAAAATAGCTTTAGTATTTACTATTATAGGGGCAATTGTATGGGGTATTTATGGACTTTTCGATGTAAATATCGTTGCTAAGTTATTTGCTAATGTAAATATTTTAGAAAAAGCTGTCTATGTGGTTGTGGGTATATGTGGACTTATCAACATTGGTTTATTCTTTGTAAGAGAAGACTAAAAAAAGTAGTGAATTTAACACTACTTTCTTGCTACACTTTGTGTAGTTTTTTTATGATATTTTAATTTTTAACTTGCTTGATACTACATAGCTTACAAGTGGATTGTTGTTATCTATCTTGATTTCTACTTCATGTTCACCTACACCAAGACCAGTTAAATCAACATAAGCATCTATTTGATTTAAATCAAGTTTATCTATTACTGATGCTACACCTTTTACTTGTACTGTTATATCTTTGTTATCAATTAGGTTAACATTTAAGCCTTCACTTAGGTTTCTTGGTTTTATATTACCACCAATTTCAATTGTTTTTTGTACTTCTTCACCAAATGTTACAACAATTTCAACCTTTTCCATGCTCATTTTTCTAACACCATTAGGTTTATTAATTGTGGCATTATATTTCTTTGAACCATCTTTTCCAAGACCATCAACATTGATTGTTACTGGTACACTTGTAATCTTTTCAATTTCTGATTGTTCACCATAAATTGTGATTGTTGATGCTGTGCTACCATTTATGGTAATTCCAGCGATCGCTTTTCCGGCGATAAGTTCACCAGTTGTTTCAATAGAAATTGGTACACTTTGTGAATAACTATCTAGTACTATAGTTGCACTTATTGTACTTGGTACTATTTCAATATTTGTTAATTTATTTCCTTTTGAGTCATAAGCTACTAGTTCAACATTATCTATATCGTATGTTCCTGCTTCACTAAAGTTTTGTTTTGCTAAATCTATTAGAGCTTTTACTGATGCTATTTCTTTTAAAGCATCACTGCCTCCTTTAACTACAACTTCTGACTTACTTAATGTTACAGATTTAACACTTAATTTGCTATCTAGTGCATTAATGTTAAGTAGATCGTATGATATAGATTTAACTTGACTTTCTTTATTCTTAATCATTACTTGAACATATGATGGATCAAGTTTGTATGTTAATGATTTAATTGGTTTTGAATATGAAAAATATACTTTATATGGATTTTCACTTGGTTTATATTCTGATAAATCTAATACTACTTCGTATTCTCCGAGTTGTTTGGCTAAATATATATCACTTTTTCTACCAGTTAAAGTTATATCTACTGTTTCAGGTACTCCTTCAATTACATAAGCTTCTTCATTATATTTAACTACTACAGGAATATTTGGTATTTCTTCAGCTTCTGTTTTAACTAAGTTGATAACTTTTGAATCAATTAGTAAAAACATGCCGACTGCTAGAACAAGAGATAAATATACTAAAAAGTTTGGTCTATTTAATAATTTATCTAACTTCCCTTGATTCTTTTTAAATTTCTTTGATAAATAATATATAAATCTACTTATAGGTACTACGATGTACTTGTCTATAAAGGCATATAATTTTTTAAAAAATCTTGTTATCATTCGTCGTCACCTTCACTTTCATCTGCTTCGAAGAAGACTTCCATTTTTGGTTTTAATTCATCGATTAACATCATTCTAAATTCATCCGGAGCAAGATTATAATGTAAGTTGCTATCAACTGCAATTGATAATCTTCCTGTTTCTTCACTTACTACTAAAGCTATTGCATCACTTTCTTCAGCTATACCTAATGCAGCTCTATGTCTTGTTCCTAGTCTTTTTGAAACATTTGGATTCATACTTGTTCTGAAAACTGCTCCAGCACATGTTATTCTGTCCCCTTGGATTATGACACCACCATCATGAAGTGGTGAATTTGGGAAGAATATTGTTTCAAGTAATGAATCAGAAATATCTGCATACACTTTTGTTGCATTTTTTATATATTCTTCCAAAGATATTTCTCTTTCAATTACGATAAGAGCCCCAATTCTATTTTTTCTTAAATATTCGCAAGCACGCATAATTTCATACACTACTTTTTCTCGTTCATCTACTGTTAAAACTTTATGACGACCTAAAAGTTGTGTACGTCCCAAAGACTCAAGTACGCTTCTTATTTCTGGTTGGAATATAACTATAATTGCAAGTGGTCCCCATTGTATTGCATATTCTAGAATTACACCTACAGTATAAAGGTTTAACCAATCACTTAATAGCTTAACTGCTAATATTATAATTACACCTTTAACAATTAAAACCATTTTAATATTATTTTTAACATTTTTTAATATATAATAGAAAGCTATCCATACTAAACAGATATCTAATAATTTTGTAAACGTTTCCCAAATTGTTGATAAATTCATTTAAACACCATCCTTAATATACTGCGAAATTATTATAACAAATTTTTTATAAAATAAAAAGGGGTAATCCCCATTTTATAGATTGCTTGACTCATTATTGCCAATGTTTTTATTTTCTTTTACTAAATCTTGTAATGACATATTAGTATTTATTTGATTTTGCATAGTATTTACTTCACTTATATTTTGCGTATTATTATTTGAGTCTAATTTAAATTTAACATCCTTTTCTTTTTTTCGACTTACAAAATAGCCAATTAATGAAAATATTAGAAAAAGTGATATTAAATCAAATATAAGATAATGTTTGCTTAAAAATTCTAATATACTTGTCATTTACATTTCTCCCTTTTTAACTTATTGATAATTTTTGACCTACCGGTTCAATTTGAATAAATGTGTTTCCATCATTTACTTTTAGTTCTTCACCATTCATGTAATAATATTTTGTTTGACTCTTTCTTGATTGCTTTTCCCATTTAATTGGAACGCTATATCCACCTGAGATGTAATATCCTGTTCCTGAGCCAACATTTTCAATATTTTGACGTCCTTTGTTTTCACCATCATTTAATGTTGTGTTTTTTACTTGATATGTAATTATATTTTTGAAATGATATTGTTTTTTAGTTACATAATCAGTGTGAGCTTTTCCATTTACGCTTCTTAAATAGTAACCATTTTCAGCATCGTATGTATAACTTGTAACATAACTATTTGAATATGGAATACTTATATTTGTTGCAGATGCAGCGCCATCTAGAGAAGCCATATCTATTTCATCAACGCTATAATTTAACAATAAATTGTTATTTCTAGTTATTCTTTTGCTTCCAAGTCCATTATTTAACTTTTCAATACTTGTAAATAATGTATGTTCACTTGCAACATTAAGTGATTTATCTCTCCAACCAGTTTTAGAGTTATCAACAACAATTCTGTCTACACCTAGAGCACTAAAATCACTTTGGGCTTGAGGGCTTTGACCATGGTGAACATAAATTGCATCATTTTCTAAGGCATAATCCAGAAAATAATGTCTCGCACTACGTATTGAACCAATTCTTGTTGTGTTTTGATCCATGAAAAGTGCCATATAACGAGTAATTCCACCTTCAACAATTATTTCATACATTAAATAGGCATCTTGAAGTCCGCTTTGAAGTGGTCTTGCCACACTTATGTTGTTAATCATAACTGCATATGGTCTTGATTTAGAGTTTGCATCAACTATTTTTAAATTTTTGACATCAGTTTGATTCTGATTATCATTACTTGGCTTTTTAGTATCGCTTTCTTCTTTTTTACCACAGCCAGTTAGGAATAAACCTATTAAAAGTAATAATACTATAATTTTTGAGTTTCTAGATTTCATAATACTACCTCCTTAATCTATTATCTCTTTCTAAGTCCCGTTTTTTAATTGTTTCTCTTTTATCATATAGTTTTTTACCCTTGGCAATCCCTATAGATATTTTAGCTTTATCATTTTTGATATAAAGTTTCACGGGCACTAATGTATAACCATCACGACTAGTTAATTCTAGCAACCTTTTTATTTCTTTTTTGTGGAGCAATAGTTTTCTTTCTCGCGTCGGTTCATGATTAAATATATTTCCCTCATCATATTTATCTATAAACATATTGATGATATATGCTTCATTTTTCTTTATTCTGACGTAACTATCCGTTAAATTCACTGATCCTTTTCTAACAGACTTTATTTCTGTTCCTTTTAAAACTATACCAGCTTCAAGTTCGCTATCAATAAAATAGTTAAAGTACGCTTTCTTATTTACTATTTCCATTTGTATCCCTCACAAGTTCAAAATCAACTATAGCCCCTTCTTTATTTGCATTTGTTACAACTACTTTTACTTTGTCACCTACACGATATTTTGTCTTTTTATCAAAGCTAATAAGTGATAACATTTCAGGTATATATGTGAAATATCCATTTAGTGTACTAATGTGTACTAGTCCTTCAACTAAATTGTCAAGTTCTACAAATAGTCCAAAATTAGTAACACCACTTATAATACCTGTGTACTCTTCACCAATATGATCCATCATGTATTCTGCCATCTTCATATCTAAAACATCACGTTCAGCTTCAATAGCATTTACTTCAGTTTCACTTGAATGTTCTGCAACATCAATTAAATATTTGGCATTAAAATTAATTGTTTCCATATCAATTCTATTTTCAAATAGATATGTTCTAAGTAATCTATGTACTGTTAAGTCAGGAAATCTTCTTATCGGGCTAGTAAAATGTGTATAATTTTTACTTGCTAGTCCAAAATGGCCAATATTATTCGTGCTATAAATTGCTTTTTTCATACTTCTAAGTAACATATCTGATAAAATTACAAATTCATCTTTATCACGGAATTCATTTAATAAATTTTGCATGGTAACAGGTGTTATTTTATTTAAATTAGTATGTATTTGATAACCCATTTGCTTTATTAGATTTGTAAAATCTTCGATTTTTTCAGCATTTGGTAAATCATGGACACGATATATAAATGGTAAATCCATATTACTGATATGAGTTGCTACAGTTTCATTAGCAGCTATCATAAAGTCTTCGATTAATTTTTCACCAGTTCCTTGTACTCTTTTAACTATATCAATTGCTTTACCATTTTTATCTTGAATAATTTTGGCTTCATCAATACCAAAGTCAATATATCCACGAGATGTTTTTTCTTTTCGAAGTATCATGGCAAGTTCATGCATTGTTTTTAATGTGTCTGCAAAAGGTTCATATCCCTCTGGAATAATATTTTCATCTAATATTTTATTAACATTTTTATATGTCATTTGTTTTCTTGACTTAATGTATGATGGAAATATATCATAATCTATTACTTTACCATTTCCATCTATAGTCATTACACAACTAATGGTAAGTCTTACTACCCCAGGATTAAGGGAACATATACCATTTGATAATTGATGTGGAAGCATCGGTATTACAGTATCTGCTAGATAACTTGATGTTCCGCGGGAAAAAGCGCTTTCATAAAGGTTAGTTCCAACTTTTACATAATTTGATACATCAGCGATATGAACTCCAAGTTTATAATTTTTGCCCGTGTGCTCTACACTAATGGCATCATCTATATCTTTTGTATCATCTCCATCAATTGTGAAAATCATTTCATTTGTTAAGTCTGTACGACCAATTAAATCTGCTTCACTTACCTCATCTGGTATATTTTTAAGTTCTTCTTTAACAGCTTCACTAAATTCAGTTTCAATGCTATGTTTAGCTGCAATTGTTAAAATATCAACACCTGGGTCATTTTTATGTCCAATTATTTTTTCAACTTTAGCTAAAAATGTTCTGTTTCCTATTTCTTTTAAGATATCAATAACTACTTTATGCCCTTCAACACAACCTTTTAAACTTTCTTTAGTTAACTTAACTGCTATATTTAACTTTTCATCATCAGGCTTAAAACCTAAAGTTTTCTTATCTTTAACTATTTCTCCGACAACTTTCTTTAAGTCTCTTTTTAATATATTTCTTATGTAACCTTCTGGTTCTGGATCATTTAATCTTGTTTTTATTTCAACTTCAACAAAGTCACCATTAATGGCACCATTTAAATCATTACTATGTACAAAAATATCTTCTGGTTTACATTCTACGAAACCATTTCCACTTTTGTTAATACGTAATTTACCCACTTTTAAAGATTTTGTATTTTCTAAAAGCATATATTCATGATTTTTGGATTTATGAAGTATTCCTTCCGTAGTCATTTCATTTAATGTATCTTCAAGCATGTTAATATCTTCCATGCTTTTTAAATGCAAGTTTTTATTTATATCATTTATACTTTGTCCTTTTGTTTCTTCTTTTAATATTTCAATTATTTTATCCTTCATCTGCTAACCTTCTTTATATGTACACTTCATTTTGTCTTCTTTCCATGTTACTTCTACATAGTTTTTAGTATCTTCACTAGCTTTTTTGCCTGTTAAAGGATTTTTTAAATTGCTCTTTATATAATCTCTAGCTATTAGTTTATCATTATGAATTTTGCATAAATAATCAAAGCCTTCACATATCTCTTTGGTGTAGTTTTCGTCTTTTGCTAGTTTACATGCTGCTTCTTCTAGAGTTTCGTGATATTTTTCTATTTCTTTTTCTCTCATACCACCAAAAACTAAAACGATAGCTAGTATAATCGTAGTAATTGCAATTAAAATCAATAATATTGTTAGAACCCTTTTTTTATTCTTCATATTTTATCACAAGTAAAGTATATCATATTTATTAAGATTTAACTAGTCTTTAATGAACATTTTTTTTCATTATTATTCCATTTTATCTGAACTATGTCATTTTCGTATTTGCTTACTGGATCATTAGTTTCTGGATTTTTTAAATTTTTGTTTACTAAACCCTCATCTATAAGTGTTTTTATTGTAACTTCACTATCTGTTAATATATTGTTGGTTTCCGCATAAACACATGCAGCTTTTTCTAATGTTTCTTTGTACGTTTTAATTTGTTTTTCTTTTTGACGTTCTGCCATGCCACTCATGTTAACTCCGACAGTTACGGATACTGCAGCAAGAAGTACTATTACAACAAGTATTTCAATTAAGGTAAATCCATTTTTTTTCATTTGGCCTCCATATTTTTTTACAAAAAAAGCTTGCGTTCACCAATTTGACATCATACATTAATTATAGCAAATTTTTTCTTTATTATTAAATTGGCAAGGACGGAGAGAATCGAACTTCCATCAATAGTTTTGGAGGCGATAAAATCACTTTCAAAACATTCTAAATGACAATAATTAATTGCATCATATTGGATATTTACATTATACCTTACACTTTAATTTAATGCAACACTTTTGCCACCTACATTGACAATAAAATAGAAGAGTTGTGATAAAGATTTTTTAAACTACAACGATAGTAATATTCAATTCAAACGAAAAAAATTATATTATGTAAAAGTATGTATCGTAGAAAATACATAGTACAGTAACTATGTGTATAAAAACCTACATCAAAAAAATAAGCCTTTATTATAAAAATATAATAGTTTGTATTTTTTTGCCGAAAAAAGAAAAAAGTACTGAATTCGGTAAACATTTTTATTTATTTTTTGTTATACTATATTTAATAATGGGAGATGAGTTTATAAATGACATTTACTGAAGCAATAATAGAAAGAATTAATGAGCTTTGTAAGTTAAATCATATAACTACAAATAAGTTGTCTGAGCTTTCCACTGTTCCAGCAACAACGCTTTATGCGTTGCTTTATGATAAAGTAGAAAACCCAAGTTCTAAAAACATTTATAAATTTTGCAAAGTTTTTGGAATAACAATGAAAGAGTTTTATGATACTGAAATATTCAATAAAATGGATTTTATAGAATAAATAAAGCTTGGCGACAATCGCTTCGATTGTTTTTTTTTACAAAAAAAGAAATCTAATTAAATAGATTCCTTATCTCATAGAAAAACTGTTATTTATAGTTAATATACTATACATAAAAAGAACATCTTGATTATTAAATTTTATATAATTATTTAAAACCCTTGAAGAAACATATCTAATATCAATAAGAGTAATCTTCTTATAACCCTCTATTAATAAAGGAACTAAACTACTACCATAAGAATCACGAAAAACAATTAATTCTTTATTACTATTTGAAGTAGGGTTAACAATATCTATAATAGAAGATGCTCCTGATAAATATATATCATATTTATCTAATGATTTTAGTTTATCATAATCATATATTTGTGTATATTTTTTAGTTTCATAATTATACACACTACTATTAAGGATAGATGGATTAGATATAGTTTTAATAGTATCAATATCTTTAGTTACTGATAGTCTACCAGCATAACTACCCTTAAAAGTAGTAACTGTATTTATAACATTGTTATTAGTTATAGAAAAATTCATTTGATTAGCAATAGTATTTGCAACATTAAATAAATCCTCTTGTTTCCAATGGGTATCGGTCTTATAATAATTATCAAGAGTTACTTTATCAAATATATTTATATAATTAAGATTTGTCAAATTATTTTTCATCATATCTTGTAATTTATTATAATCAAGTTTTAAATTACCTTTATTAATAAAGTAATTTTTATCAGGAATAATAGTATAATATATATTACTATTATTATTCAAATATGTATTTTTTATATAATTAATCTTATTTGTTAAATTATTAATAGAGTTAGTATTTAAAGGAAATATTTCTTCAACAATATAATCATCATACATATATAAATTATTATATTCACCTTTAGTAGATAATTCTATATCTATTTTAATTTTT
>URWD01000031.1 GCA_900551525.1 uncultured Mycoplasmatota bacterium | reverse complement strand
TGCTAAAAACATTTAAAAAAATCTTAAAAACTACTATTAAAGATTATATAGATTTAGAAGATTTAAATGATTTTATAAATGTTACAAGTATAGAAAAAGATATAGCTAAAATAAATACAATTGATATAACTGTTGATTATTTTGAAAAATATTATAAAGATTCTGAATTAATGAAGAGAATGTTTGATATGTCACTTAAGAAAACATTAGAAAAAACAGATAAGAGAACATATCAATCTATGGAAGCATTTGTACACAATTTAAATACAATGCATTCAAGAGCTGGAGCTCAAGTACCATTTTCATCAATTAACTTTGGTACAGACACATCTAGTGAAGGTAGAATGGTTACTAAAAACTATATGCTTGCTAGTGAAGCTGGACTTGGACATGGTGAAACACCAATATTCCCAATTTCAATATTCAAAGTAAAAGAAGGAGTTAACTATAATCCTGAAGATCCTAACTATGATTTATTCAAATTAAGTTTAAGAGTATCAGCAAAAAGATTATTTCCAAATTGGTCTTTCTTAGATAGTACATTTAATAAACCGTATTATAAAGCTGGTGATTATCGTACTGAAGTAGGTTACATGGGATGTCGTACAAGAGTTATAGGTAATGTAGTAGATCCTGATAAACAAATTACACCAGGTAGAGGAAACTTATCATTTACATCAATTAATTTACCAAGAATAGGTATTAAACATGGTATAGTTGGTAAAGATGCTTTAGACAAAGCTGACATGAAAGGCTTTTATGAAGAACTAGATGAACTTATTGAACTTGTAAAAGATCAATTACTTGAAAGATATGATATTCAATGTAATAAAAGAGTATATAACTTTCCATTCTTAATGGGACAAGGAGTATGGCTTGATAGTGATAAACTAAAACCAAATGATAAATTAAAGAAAGTATTAAAACATGGTACACTTTCAATTGGTTTCATAGGTCTTGCAGAATGTTTAAAAGCTTTAATTGGTGAACATCATGGGGAATCTGAAGAAGCTCAAAAATTAGGCTTAGAAATCATTGGTCATATAAGAAAAAAATGTGATGAATATAGTGAAAAATACAATTTAAATTTCACATGTTTAGCTACACCAGCTGAAGGATTATCTGGAAGATTTGTAAATATTGATAGAGATATTTATGGAAAAATTAAAGGTGTAACAGATAGAGCATATTATACAAATTCATTCCATGTTCCAGTATATTACAACATTTCTATTGCAGATAAGCTAAGAATTGAAGGAGCATATCATAAACTTACAAATGCAGGACACATCAGTTATATTGAACTTGATGGTGACCCATCAGATAACCTAGAAGCATTTGAAAGTGTAGTTAGAATAATGAAAGAAAGTGATATTGGATATGGTGCAATAAACCATCCAGTAGATAGAGACCCAGTTTGTGGATACGTTGGAATTATAAAAGATGTCTGTCCAAGATGTGGTAGAAAAACTGGTGAACCAGTTAGTGTTGATTTACTAAAAAGATTAGAAGGAAAGGAATAAGGAGAAGTAGTATGGAAAAGATTGAAGAAGAAGTAAAATCAAAAAAAGTAACAGGTGAAGGAGTAGAATTCGAAAGAATTCGAAGAATTACAGGATATTTAGTAGGTACAGTAGAACGTTTCAACAATGGTAAAAAAGCAGAAGAACATGATAGAGTAAAACATACTTTTAAAACTTGTAGCTGCAACAAATAAAAAAATAATCTAAACGCTATGCTTAAAAGCTAGCGTTTTTTGCTACTTTGCAAGAATTAATTTATACTTGATTATTTATTAGTTTACCATTATAATAGAGTTATAGAGATATAAAATTAAAAATATATTCTATAGAAAAACGGAGGATTGAAATGGATAATTTATTATTCGCCATTTTATCCCTTATTGTTGGAATTCTTATTGGTTGTGGAGTACTTTATTTTATTCTTTCGAATAAAGCTTCAAAAACTATGAAAAATGCTAATAAATTAATTGAAGATGCTAAGAAAGAAGCAGAAAAAAACAAGAGAGATGTTTTACTAGAATTAAAGCAAGAATCATATCGTCTTAAACAAGAAACAGATGCTGAAATAAAACAAAGAAAAGCGGAAATTTTACAATCTGAAGACCGTCTTTTAACAAGAGAAAATAACCTTGATAAAAGAGAAGAGATGTTACAAACGAGAGATAATTCTTTACAAGAAAAAGAAAATGATTTATTAGCAAAACAAAAAAAATTACAAGAAAAAGAGGACAAAATGGATGCGCTAATGAAAGAAGAGATAGCGCAACTTGAAAAAATTGCTGGATATAGCAAAGAAAAAGCACGTAAAGTTATTATGGAACGTGTAGAAAATGATATGGAATTAGAAATAACTAATTATATCAAAGAAGAAGAAGCAAAAGCTAAGTTAGAAGCTCATGAAATTGCTAAACAATTAATTGTTAGTAGTATGGAAAGATATGCTGACGATGTTGTTGGTAATCAAACAGTAAGTACAATTGATTTACCTAATGATGACATGAAAGGAAGATTGATTGGACGTGAAGGAAGAAATATTAGAACAATTGAATCTGTAACAGGTGTTGATTTAATTATTGATGATACACCAGAAGCTATAAGTTTGTCATCATTTGACCCACTTCGAAGAGAAATAGCTAAGATTACAATTGAAACTTTAATTAAGGATGGTAGAATACATCCAGGACGTATTGAAGAAGTATATGACAAAACAGTTAAAGATGTAAATGCTAGAATTATTCAAATTGGTAATCAAACAATTAATGATTTAGGCATTACCAAGATGGATCCTGAACTTGTTACTTTAGTTGGTAAATTAAATTTTAGAACAAGTTATGGTCAAAATGCATTAAAACATTCAATTGAAGTTGCAAATCTTTGCGGTCTTATGGCATCAGAACTTGGTGAAAATGTTACACTAGCAAAAAGAGCAGGACTTTTACATGACATAGGTAAAGCTATTGACTTTGAAGTTGAAGGAAGTCATGTAGAAATTGGCCTTGAGTTTGCTAAAAGACATCATGAACCAGAAGTAGTACTTGATGCTATTGCATCACATCATGGTGATACAGAAGCTAAATCAACAATTGCAGTTTTAGTAGCAATTGCAGATACTTTATCAGCAGCAAGACCTGGTGCTAGAAACGACTCTTTAGAAAATTATATTAAACGTCTTGAACAACTTGAAGAAATAGGAAACTCTTATGAAGGCGTAGAAAAAACATTTGCAATGCAAGCTGGTCGCGAACTACGTGTTATCGTAAAACCTCAAGAAGTTGATGATGCTAAAAGTTATAAAATGGCTAGGGATATTAAAGAAAAAATCGAAAATGAAATGCAATATCCTGGTACAATAAAGATAACTGTTATTAGAGAAACTAGAGTACAAGAAGAGGCTAAATAAGTTTCTTCTTTTTCTATGCAAAAATGCTTTATTATTTAAGTGTTTTATGATATTATTAATACATAAGAAAATATTAAGGAGTAAGAAGTAAATTATGAAAAAAGCTTTAAGTGTAATAGGTAAAATAGCATCATTTTTAGGTGTAACAATTGGTATGGTTTTAGTGGCACTTATACTAACAATAACTTTGATATGTCATGGTCCAAGTGAAAGTGCCAAAGAATTATTTGCTACAACAATTCTTGAGACTGGACAATTAAAATTTTTAGCTAATGTCTTTTTAAGCAAAGAAGAACTACAAGAAATTGTTGATAAAAATTCACTTCAAGATATGGATGCCGAAGTAGATACTGACTTAATTAATACTGAAGTTAACAAAGAAAAAGAATTAATAGAAATAAAAAAAGTTAGTGGTAATAACTTTGAAGGAACAATGATGATAGTAAATGATCCATCAAAAATTAGTTTAGCAACAACATATCCATGGAGTGAATATGGTAAAGAACTTGGAGTATTAGTTGATGATGCAGGTGCTATTGCTGGTGTAAATGGTGGTATTTACTATTCAAGTGGTAATAAAGGTGGAAGACCTTATGGTGTAACTGTTAGTAATGGTGAAGTTCAAGATATAAGTTTAGGACTTTCAGGATTATACCTAATTGGTTTTGATGAAAACAATCTTCTTCGCATCATAAATTTAGAAGGTATGAATAAAAAAGATGTTGAAAAAATGTTAAAAGAAGAAAAAATCAGAGATGCAATATCTTTCCAAGAAGAAGCATCAGATAAAAATAATCACTTTGTTAAGTTAATAATTAATGGTGAAAAAAGAGAATTAAATGGAATGGGTAGTGGAGCAAATCCAAGAACAGCGATAGGTCAAAGAAAAGATGGAAGTGTACTTATACTTGTAACAGATGGAAGGGGTAAAAATGGTCATCTAGGTGCAACGGCATCAGACTTAATTGAAATAATGGCAGAATATGATGCTGTAAATGCCGCAAACTTAGATGGAGGAAGCTCATCATCTATGTATTATAATAAAGAATATTTAATGACTAGTGTAACATTCTACTATTCAAATTCATCATGGAGATTACCAACAGCGTTCGTAGTAAAGGATAATTAATATGGCAAAATCAAGAAGAAAATCATTATTTAAAAAAAGTTTATTAATATATACAATTATTGCAACAATTTTATGTGTTGCCTTCGTAATTTATATATTTGTAACTTTAAAAACATATGAAAAAAATCAAACAACAACATTTATAAAAGCAAGCATAGCTAAGTTAGATGATGACACATTAAAAGGTTATTTAAAAGATAATAATCAAAATGAAAATCTTTTAGATGAATATAAAAAACAAATAAATGATAAAGATATCAAAGTTATAAAAAAAGATGAAAACAATTTTGAAGTAGAATTAAATGAAAGAGTTTTATTTGATGTTGAAACAAAATATTTAAAAACTGAAACAAAACTTGGGATGTTTAGTTATGAACTTAGGGATATAACTAAAATAACACCACACTTAGAAAGAGGATTAATCTATTATGATATAACAGTGCCATCAACATATGAAGTTATTATAGATGGAAAAAAGGCTGAAAATCCAGTTAAAAAGGAAGAATATAAAAATTTAGATTATATGTATCAAAATGACTCAATGCCTTATATAGTAACATATGAAGTAAATAATTTAACTAAAGAAGTAGATGTAAAGGTAACAAATGAGTATGGAAAAGATGTAAGTTTAAAGAAAAATAAATTTGCGTATAAAGCAGATAAGAATTATTTATCATTTGATGCTTATGATGAAACTAAAGAATATCTAAGTAGTGAAGTAGATATCTGGGATTTTGCTCACAAATGGAGTTTATTCTTAACAAATGATTTAAGTGGCTTATCCCATGGTTACAATACTATAAAAACATATTTTATTGATGGAACAGAAATGAATCGAAGAGCATATAACTGGGCCCATAATATAGATATTATGTTTACAAGTAGACATACTTTAAAAAATCCACCATTTACAAATGAAAAGTTAAGTAACTTTACTGTTTATAGTAAGAATGCCTTTTCTTGTGAAGTATATCTAGATAAACATATGGTAGTAAATGGCAAAGAACAAATAGATACAATGCATGATTATATATATTTTATAAATGATAATAATACATGGAAGGTTGTAAATATAAAGGCAGGGGAATAATATGAATAAAGATATCGTGGTATTAATACCAGTGTATGATCCAAATGAAGAGATAATGGATACGTTTTTAGAAAAGTTAACTAAAAAGTTTGAAAATATTGTATTCATAAATGATGGATGCAGTGAAAAACATGATAAATACATGAAGAGGTTAGCTAAGAAATATCCAGTTGTAAAACATAATGTTAACCTAGGTAAAGGAAGAGGTTTAAAAAATGGTATAAACTATATTTTAAATAATTATCCAGATGCCAAAGTTATAGTAACTGCAGATTGTGATGGTCAACATAGTGTTAAAGATATTAAAAAATGTGGTGATGTTGCCAAGAAAAATATGGATAGTTTAGTTCTTGGTGTCAGAGATTTCTCAGATAAAAATGTTCCAACACGTTCAAAATTTGGTAATGTTATAACTAGAAATGTTTTATATTCTTTCGTAGGTCAAAAGGTAAGTGATACACAAACAGGACTTAGAGCAATGAGTTTAGATATTGCAAAAAATTTAATTGCTGTATCCGGAGAAAGATATGAGTACGAAACAAATGTCTTAATAGAAACAAAACTTAAAAATATACCTATAAAAGAAGTAGTTATTGAAACGATTTATATTAATGATAATGAAACAAGTCATTTTAATCCTGTTAAAGATTCAATCAGAGTATATCGTTTATTTGCATCATATATACTATTTACGTTACTTGCTTATATTATTGAAACAGTTATATTTGCTAAAGTTTATGATATAAATAGTGCATTATATGTAATACCATTATTCTTACTTTTAAGTAAAATAGTATCATGTATAATAAAAATGATATTTAATAATCATGTTAATTTAAAATATGTAATAATTAATTATGTAATAAGTGCTATTATTTTATCTTTAGTTAAATCACATATAATACTAATCAAAGTAATAATAGATATCATAATGTTTATCCTAAGTTTATTTTTAATAAAATTTAGTACAAAAAAAGAAAATTAGATAAGCTAATTTTCTTTTTCTATGCTTGATTTACTTCCATAATAACAGGTAATATAATAGGTTTTCTACCAGTTAAATTATTAATAAATGGAAGTAATTCTAATATAATTTGATTTTTTAAATCTATATAACTATATGGAGCTTTACTTAAAGCATTATTAGCAATTTCACTAATTTTTCTTTCTATTTTTTGCATTAATTCTTGATTTTCATTAACAAGAACAAATCCACGAGCAGTTACATTAGGTTTAAGTAATAGTTTACGTTGTAATGTATTAATATTTAAAATAGTAATAAGTATACCATCTTGACTCATAAGTTTACGATCTTTAATAACTACAGAACCAATATCTCCGACACGAGAACCATCAACATAAACATCTCCAGCTTGAACTGTTCCAGCTTTTTTTACTTCACCATTTAAAAGTTCTATTACATCACCATTAGTGCATATAAATGTGTTTTCTGGAGCAACTCCACACATTACACCAATTTCTGTATGTTTTTTAAGCATTCTATATTCTCCATGCATTGGCATAAAGTATTTAGGTTTAATAATTCTAAGCATCCATTTTAATTCTTCTTCTTTTGCATGCCCAGAAGTATGAACATCACTAAATTCTGAATTAGTAAATACACGAACACCTTTTAAGTATAGTTTATTGATAATTTTGTTAATACTTTCAGCATTACCAGGTATTGGGCTAGATGAAAATATTACTAAATCATCATTAAGTAGTGATATTTGTTTATGTTGTCCATTGGCAATACGAGATAAGGCCGCAAGTGGTTCACCTTGAGAACCAGTACAAAGTATACATATTTCATTTCTCTTTAAACTTTTAGCTTCGTTAGCATCAATAAACATTGATTTATCATTAATAAGTCCATTGTTTAAAGCAAGTTCAATACTATTATCCATACTTCTACCAAAAACAATTATTTTTCTACCATACTTTTTACAACTTTCAACAATATGTTTAATACGATAAATATTAGATGCAAATGTCGCAATAATAACTCTACCATGATGTTTACTAATCATATCATTAAGTGTTCCATCAACAGCGCTTTCACTTTTAGAGTAACCACTTGTTAAAGCATTAGTTGAATCACTAAGAAGTAGTGTAACACCTTCAGAACCAAACTTAGCCATTTTATGAATATCAGCCATTGGTCCAACTGGAGTTAAATCAAATTTAAAGTCCCCAGTTTCAAAAATAGTACCATTTGGTGTCTTTATAACAATAGCAAAACTATCTGGTATAGAGTGGGTAGTATTAATAAATGAAATATCAAAATACTTAGTTTTAACATTAAAATCTGGTGTAATTATTTGATAATTTTCATACTTTATATTACGTTCTACAAGTTTCTTTTCAATTAAATCTTTAGCAATTTTTGGTGTATATATAACAGGTATGTTAATTGCTTGAAGTAAAAACGGAATACCTCCGATATGGTCTTCATGCCCATGAGTTATAAATAAACCTTTAATTTTATCAGCATTTTTCTTTAAATATGAAATATCTTGAATAACATAATCGACACCAAGTAAATTATCTTCTGGAAACATAACTCCCGCATCAATAATTAATAATTCATCATTATGTTCAACAACATACATATTTTTTCCAACTTCACCTAAGCCACCTAAAGCAATAACTTTCGTGGCAATATTATTTTTATTTTCCATTAAAAAAATTCCTTCTTTCTTAAAAATTAAATTAATTCATAAAGTTACTGAACTGGATTAATTATATCAAAAAAAACGGCATTTGTCTATAATTCTTTGTAAATTTTACATTTGGGGCTCAGTCTTATCACAAAATGTTTATAAAAAAGTTTTATAAAGCACTTGCATGAAAGCTTGTTTTTAGATATAATTAGTTATAAGGTAATAGGAGATGTTTGCATGCGAAAGATAATAGCTAGTTTAGATATCGGTAGTCACACTATTAAACTTGTAGTGGGCGAAATAATGCGTAATAAACTAAATATTTTAGCATGTGTAGACACACCATCTCGTGGCATAAAAAAAGGTTTTGTTGTAAATCCTGAAAGTGCTATTGAAGCCTTAAGTGATGTTTTTAAAAAAGGTGAAGAACAAATAGGTCTTAAGATAACCAAAGTAATTGTTAGTTGTCCAACAAATGATTTAGAATGTTTCTTAAGTGAAGGTTATGCTTCTATTACAAATGAAGAACATATAGTAACTGGTGCAGATATTATTAAGTCAATGCAAACTGCTGTATATAATAAGGTTATGGATAATAGAGAAATAGTTGGCCTTTTACCTACTAAGTTTTTAATAGATGATAGTAGTGTAACGAATAATCCACTACATATGCATGCTGAAAAATTAAAGGTAAAAGTAGTTGTGGCAACAGTGCCAAAGAAAAATGTAAATTCTATAATTAAATGTTTGGAAAAAATAGGAGTTACAGTAGTTGATGTTACAGTTGGACCTATTGGTGATTATTATGAATTTAAAAATAGTAAAAATAGTGAAGAAGTAGGTGCTGTAATAAATATTGGTGCTTCTAAAACAACCGTTGCTATATTTAATAAAGGAATACTTACTGGCTCAGAAGCTATTGATATGGGGGGAGAAACTATTGATTATGATTTAGGTTATGTATATAAAATAAGTAGGAATGATGCTCTTTACTTAAAAGAATCAATTGCTCTTGCTAATAAAACTAATGCTCAACCTAATGAATCAGTAATTTTAGAAAATAAAAATGGTGATAAAATCAAGATAAATCAGTATGATGCCAGTGAAATTGTCATGGGAAGATTAGAAGAATTGCTAAATTTAGCAAAAAAACAAATAAATCTCTTAACAAAAAAGGAAATTAGTTATATAATTGTTACAGGGGGAGTAACAGAAATGGCAGATTTTAAAAGTATAATGGATTATATTTTTAAAGATGCTACGTTAGGAGTTGTTACAGAAATTGGAGCTAGACATAATAAATATGCTACTGGAGTAGGTTTAATTAAGTATTATGATAGTAGGTTAAAATTAAGAAATAGAGATTTTTCAATATTTAGTATTGATGAACAAGAAGAATTAAGTGGAATACATAAAAAGGTTAATATCTCAGATGATTCCTTATTAGGTAAATTATTTGGATACTTTTTTGATAACTAGAGGGAGAATGAATTATGAATGGATTACAGATGGATCAAATTGCCAAGATTAAAGTAGTTGGCGTAGGTGGCGGTGGATGTAACGCTGTTAACCGAATGATTGAAGAAGGAGTTAAAAGTGTAGAATTTTATGTAGTTAATACAGATTTACAAGTTTTAAATGCTTCTTTATGTCAAAATAAAATACAAATAGGTAAAAATATTACTGGAGGAAGAGGTGCTGGAGCTAATCCAGAAGTTGGTAGAAGTGCTGCTTTAGAAAGTAAAAATGAATTAGAAGATGCATTGCAAGGGGCAGACATGGTATTTGTTGCTTGTGGACTTGGTGGAGGTACTGGTACTGGTGCTGCCCCAATTATTGCTGAAATTGCTCAAAATATGGGAGCTTTAACAGTTGGTATAGTTACTAAACCATTTAGATTTGAAGGCAAAAAGAGAATGGAAAATGCTTTAGTAGGACTTGAAGAACTTAGAACTCATGTTGATAGTTTAATTATTATACCTAATGATAGATTAAGAGAATTAATTGATAAAACTACAAGTTTTGAAGATGCATTTAAAGAAGTAGATAATGTACTTCACAGAGGTGTTCAATCAATATCAGATTTAATTGCTGTTACTGGAGTTATCAACCTAGACTTTGCAGATGTTAAAACAGTTATGGAAAAAAGTGGTACAGCTATTATTGGTATTGGATGTAATGCTGGTGAAAATAGAGCAATTGAAGCTGCTAGACAAGCGGTATCAAATTCACTTTTGGAAGCAACTATTGAAGGTGCTACGAACGCAATTGTTAACGTAACTGGTGGTAAAAATCTTACATTATTTGAAATTGAAGATGCTGTAGAAACTGTCAGAGAAGCAGCAAACTCAGATATAAATATAATCTTCGGTGCTATAAAAAATGATAATTTAACTGATGAAGTTATTGTTACAGTAATAGCTACTGGATTTGATGATGAAGTTGGTGAAGAAGCATTATTTAGTGATGATGTACATGTTCAAAAAAGAAGACAAACTCCTGAAGTAGATGATGAATATGAAATTCCACCATTCTTAAGAAGCGATAATTATTAAAAATTAAATGTGTTCGACAAAAAGCAACAAATTATTGTTGCTTTTTTTTGTATAATAGTTTTGGTGATAAAGATGAAGATATACTTGGATCTAGTTTTTATGCTTAATTTTATCTATGATTTACTACTCCTTATGACAATAGATATAACACTTAAAAGACATAAAAACTTTGCAAGACTTATTTTTGCCAGTATCATCGGAGCTTTATCACTTGTTATTTTGTTTTTACCATTTAATAAATTTATTTTATTTTTACTTAAAATATTTGTTAGTGTCATTATGGTTTTAGTTGCATTTAAATTTAAAAATATTAAATATACTTTTACTAATTTACTTTATTTATATATGTGTAGTGTTATTCTAGGTGGTTTTCTATATCTTTTAGATGTAGAATTTAGTTACAAAAGAGAAGGTCTAATTTTTTATTTTGATGGATTAAGTATAAATTATTTACTTCTTTTAATAATTGGGCCACTTATACTTGGATTATATATTTATGAACATAAAAAATTTAAATCATCATATAATTTTAATTGTAATATTGAAATAGTATTTAATAATGGTAAAGTTTTAAACTCTACGGGATTTATAGACTCTGGTAATAAGCTTAAAGACCCAGTTACAAAAAAGTATGTAATTATTATGTCAAAGAAATTATTATCAAGTTATATAAATATTCGTAGTCCGATGTATATTCCTTATAAAGCTTTAAATAAATATGGATTAATTGAATGTTTTAAAATTAAGTATTTAAAAGTTAATAATCAAATATTTACTAATTATCTAGTGGGTATTAGTAATGATGAATTTAACTTAAATGGTGCAGATGTTTTACTTAATTATAAATTAATGGAGGATATATGTTTAGAAAAATAATTGAATGGTTATTTAGTAAGTATAATGAAGTTTTTTTTGTGGGTGCAACAGATAAATTACCACCACCACTTTCTAAAGAGGAAGAGCTTGCTTATTTAATTAAAGCCAAAGCGGGGGATGAGGAAGCTAGAAATGTCTTAATTGAACATAACTTAAGACTAGTTGTATTCTTGGCTAAAAAGTATGAAAATACAACTTATGATATTGAAGACTTAGTAAGTATAGGTTCGATTGGGCTTATCAAAGGTATAAATACTTATAAAATTGATAAAAATATTAAGCTTGCCACTTATGCCTCAAGATGTATCTCTAATGAAATATTAATGTTTCTAAGAAAGAATAAAAGAAAAAGAGCAGAAGTATCACTTGAAGATGCTTTAAATTATGATGCTGAAGGTAATGAGCTACATCTTGAAGATATCTTAGGTACAGAAATAGATTTAGTACCAAATGAATATGAAAAACAAGTGGATAAAGAAGTTTTATCTAAAGAAATTGAAGGACTTCCCGATAGAGATAAAGAGATAATGACACTAAGATATGGTCTTAATAATACTAAGGAATATACTCAGAAAGAAGTGGCAGAAATGCTAGGAATAAGCCAATCTTATATTTCAAGAATAGAAAAGAAAGTTGTTAGAAAATTAAAACAAGTTATGATTAGATAATGTAAATATGTTGTAAATATATGTGTAAAATGTATTGCAAAGTAAAAATTTATAGCATATAATTTAATTAAGCTAGCAGTAGCTAGAATAAAAGGGATAGTGTGAAATTGGTTTCCAATTCACTTAAAAATAGAGCTTATAAATTAAGCTTTATTTTTTTACGAAATTTGTGGCTTGAAATTGGAGCTAAAATGTGATAATACAAGTATATATGAAAGCGAATTTCATATAATAAAAAAAGAAACATTTGATTTTAGTATGTCAGATGCTTACTTGTTTTTAGTGTTAATGTTTACTTGAACATTTATAATGACAAGCAAGCATTTTTTTGTTGATTAAATATTTAAAAATCATATGATACTGATATAGGGTTTTGACAAATATAATATAGTTGTGTTATAATGTACTTGCTTTGAAAGGAATGTATTTTATGAAAGAATATTTAATAAAATTAGTTCATCATCATAAAATCATGCACTTGTTACTGCGACATTAAAGGTTGTAAATACAAGTGCTTATTGTAGTGCTTGTATATTTAAGCTATACAAGTAACTACTTGTATAGCTTTTTTAAATAATTATTATAAGGAAGGAT
>URWD01000030.1 GCA_900551525.1 uncultured Mycoplasmatota bacterium | reverse complement strand
TCATCAGAAACAAAGTCAGTTAGAGCTTTTACTACTTTATTTAAATCGTATTCATCATAAGATTCAGTTACATATTTTAAAAGTCTATTGTATTTACTAATTAGCCATCTATCAATATCTTCTCTTTCTTCTAAAGGAACATTACACATATTTATATCAATATCATCAATGTTAGCATACATTGAAAAGAAGTTATAAGTGTTTTTAAGAGGATTAAAGAACTTAGAATGAACTTCTTTTAAGCCATTTATATCAAATTTAAGAGGTACCCAGACTGGTGAAACATATGGAAGATAAAATCTAACTGTGTCTGCTCCATATTCCTTCATAGTTGTAAATGGTTCCACAATATTTCCTTTACTCTTACTCATTTTCTTTCCATGAGCATCTAAAAGTAAATCATTAACTAATACATTTTTGTATGGGCTTACTCCTTTTACAAATGTAGAAATAACAAGTAATGTATAGAACCATCCACGTGTTTGGTCAATACCTTCACAAATGAAATCTGCTGGAAATTGAGTTTCAAATAAATCATTATTTTCAAATGGATAATGATATTGAGCAAATGGCATAGAACCAGAGTCAAACCAACAATCTATTACATCTTTACATCTAGTCATAGCTTTACCACATTCAGGACATTTAAGATGAACATCATCAATATATGGTCTATGTAGTTCAATTGTTTCATCAATATTTTCAATTGCTTTTTCTACTAACTCTTTACGAGAACCAATCATTTCTGTGTGTCCACATGAACAAATCCAATATGGAAGTGGTGTTCCCCAGTATCTTGAACGAGATATTGCCCAGTCAT
The DNA here is from genome assembly GCA_900551525.1 of uncultured Mycoplasmatota bacterium. GTDB lineage: Bacteria > Bacillota_I > Bacilli_A > RF39 > UBA660 > Onthocola_B. The sequence continues at coordinate 12,436 of URWD01000030.1, read as the reverse complement.
TTAAGTTTTCTAGCCAGTTACCAAAACGTTTTTCTCCAACATATGATGGATACCAATTAACAGTTTTATTATTGGCTACAATTTTATCTTTAATTTTAGTTATTTCAAGATAATAACTTGGCTTAGAATAATAAATAAGTGGTGTATGACATCTCCAGCAATGAGGATAGTTGTGAACTATTCTTTGTTTTTTAAATAATTTATCATTTTCTTTTAAATATTTAATCACTTCACTATCAGCATCAAATACAAGTATGCCTTTCCAAGGTCCTTCAGTATATTTACCATCTTCACCAACTGGATTTAAATATGGCAAGTTATATTTACGACCAACATTGGCATCATCTGCTCCGAAGGCTGGTGCTAAGTGGACTATTCCTGTACCATCTTCAGCAGTTACATACTTATCACAACAAACAAAGAAACCTTTTTTATTAACAGATAGTTCTGGTATTAATTGTTCGTATTCAGTATATTCTAAAGTGCTTCCTTTAAAAGTATCAAGTATTTCTACATCTTCACCTAAAACTTTAGAAACAAGTGATGTTGCAAGAATAAATTTAGTACCTTTACTTAAAACTAAAGAATAATCATAATCAGGATTTACACATAAACCAACATTTGCAATTAATGTCCATGGTGTTGTTGTCCATACTAAGAAGTATACGTCTTCACCCTTTTTCTTCATCGGTACAATTACAGTATCAACATTCATTTCTTCATATCCTTGAGCTACTTCATGCGATGCAAGACCAGTACCACATCTAGGACAATAAGGAAGAATTTTAACTCCTTCATAGAATAATCCTTCTTCAAAGAATTTCTTTAAAATCCACCATTCTGTTTCAATATAATTATTATCATATGTAACATATGGATGTTTAATGTCTATAAATTGTCCCATTTTTTCTGTTAAATCAGTAAATGTATCTTCGTTTTTCCAAACACTTTCACGACATTTTTGATTAAATTCTTTGATACCATATTTTTCAATATCTTTTTTACCAGTAAAGCCAAATTCCTTTTCTACTTGTAATTCTACTGGCAACCCATGAGTATCCCATCCAACTTTACGAAGGACTTTATACCCTTGCATAGTTTTATACTTGCACATTGTATCTTTTAAGAATTTAGCAACCATATGGTGAAGTCCTGGATGTCCATTAGCTGTTGCAGGTCCATCATAGAAAACAAAATATGGAGCATCTTTCCTATTTTCAATAGTTTCATTTAAAATGTCTTCATTTTTCCATTTTTCAAGTATTTTACTTTCAGTTTCATAAACACTTTCTTTACTTAAACTTTTAAATCTTTCCATTTTCTTACCTCCAAAATAAAAAGGATAGCACCAAAAGGAGTCAATAAATGACGGTACCATCCCTTAATTAACTTAATTTTGATAACGGAATAACCCGATTAATCTCCGTAAGTGATACATATTTAAATCTTTTATTAGCTTCCACCAAATGCTAACTCTCTTTAAAAAGTCTTTTAAATAACGTCTTACATCACTGATTACTTAATATAGTATACACTATTCTTTATTTATGTTCAAGTCAAAATTTAAAAAAGCAACAAGTATTTCATTTTTTTGAGCGAAATAAATGTGTTTACCTGTTGCTTAGCTACATAATAGCACAGATTTTTACTTATTGCAAGACTTTGTTGCTTATTTTTTAAAATATCTATAAGTTTTATGCAGTTCAAGATTAGTACCAGTTATTTCAGCAAGTTTTGATACTGTTACTACCTGATAACCATTTACATATAACAAAGGAAGTAATTTGTTAATAGCATCTATGCTAGTTTTATGTATATCATGAAATAAAATAATATTACCATCATTTACTTCTTTTAAAACATAATCTGTTAAATAATCACTATCTTTATTTTTCCAATCTAAAGTATCAATATTCCATAAAATAAACGATGCATCTAAACTATTTTTAATTTTTTCATTAATTTCCCCATACGGAGGTCTAATTAATTTAAAAGTAGATCCAGTTATACTTTTTAAAATACTATTACTTTTATTAAATTCTTCTTTTATTTCTTGAAGTTTTTGTCTTTTAAAATTCTTATGGGCATATGAATGATATCCTATTTCCATTCCATTATTATATACTTTTTTTACTGTATCTTTATAATTATTTAAGTTCTTCCCTAGCATAAAAAATGTAGCACTTGCTTTATTATCTAATAAAGTATCTACTAAATTACTTGTATATCTTCCAGGGCCATCATCAAATGTTAAAGCTACTATTTTCTTATTTTTATCTATTTTATTTCCATCTTCATTTTCATAAGTATTATCTAGTTTTACTGTTATATCTAGATATTCTTTTATTTCATTATAATTTATATGAAGTGATAACTCTTCACTTACCATAGGTTCTATTTCATAATCATAAAAATACATAATAAGTTCATTTTCTTTTAAATAATAACTATTAGTTTTATTAAGAAGTTCTAACTTACTGGCAATAAACTTAGGATATTTCAAATATAAAAGTTCTTTTACTTTTTTAAAAAAAGCATCAACCATATCATTTTTTAATATACTTTCAATGGAAACTTCTTCACCAGTTTTAAAATTAAATAACTTAGATATATATCTATCATCAACAATACTTACAATATTAGTTATTTTATCATCAAAATCTATTCTACTTACCAAATTATCTTGCATATTTTCATAATCATTTATATCACTTACACTTACTTTTTTAGTTTTTTCTTCATTATTTGGATATGCAAAAGAAAAAGTTTTAAACAAAGAAATTGCCACAAGTAATAAACTTATGGCTAAAAAGCCTAATGTTTTTTTCTTTATTTTATGCCTTTTTCTTTTCATTTAATCACATCCCTTTATATATTTTTTATATTCTTTTTATTAAATACAATAAATGATGTTATAACCATTATTAAGAAATATATTATACATACAATAATTGCATGAGTTAAACCTATTTTATAAGGACTTGTACCTCCGAATAGATAATAGTTAAAATCCCAGTTTGTTGTTACAAAATATTTAAGTATTTCTATTTTGTAGGCAGATGCAAACATATTTATAATTGAAGAACCAATTACACCTGCAAAAGTTATTACAATGGCAAAAGCAGTATTACCAACAATTGTTGAAACAGCAAATGCTAATGTAACAAGAAGTATTATTTGTGGTAAATTAGCAATTGAGTATAAAAGTACATATTTCGATAAACTCATTACTTCAAGAGATTTAGATGCTAAATTATATTCAACTACATGGTTACTTAAAGAACCAAATCCTAGAAATAAACCACCTATTATAATTTGCATTAAATAACTAATTATTATAAATAAAATAGTAAATATTATAACTGTTATAAACTTAGAAAGCAAAATAGTTGATCTTTTATATGGAGTTATAAGAAGAGATTTAATTGTTCCTTTATTATATTCTTCACTTACTATAGCTCCAGCAATCATAACACCAAATACAAGAATTAAGAATGTATATTCACTATAAAAGTTAGTCATTATATATCTTAAATTGCTTTCATTATTAATATCCTCTTTATTTTCTAAAATATACCTAGATTTATAATAACTTTTTACACTTTGTTCCAGTTGTGTTTTAGTTTCTTCATTCGTAGTTGTTTCATAAGTTTTAACTTGTGATGCTAAAGAAATTACATCATCAATTGCATTATTTATATAATCATTACCATATTTAACATTTTCTTTTAAGCGATATTCATTCATTTCAATAGCAACATTAATTCTATATATTTCGGCTTCTATATCTTTTTTGGCTTTATCACTTGTTGCACTTTTTAAGTTTTCTTCATAATCTTTTAATTCATTTTTTAAACTTTTTGTATTTACATTAACAAAATATTTCCAATCATCACTAGTTAAAGTTTTTTTAATAGTATTATATTCATTTTCAATATTTTCATCTAAATAATTACCTTCTTTTGCATAATTGTAATTACTTATTATAGTATATACATAATCCATTACATAGTATTGCCATGTTTTATCATTATATTTTTTACTTAATTCATTCATTTCTTGATTTGTTTTATTTTCAGCTACATTTCCAGTATCACTATTATAATACCTTTCTGTGGATACATAATTAACTTGTTCATGACCAATTAAATATGACACTAATGTAATAAATAAAGCTGTTATAATTAAAACAATAAATGTTCCTCTTTTATGTAATATTTTATATATTTCATTCTTTATTAAATTAATCATTTTTGTTTCCTCCAGTCTTCTTTAAGAATGCTTCTTCTAAAGTAAGTTCTTCCATTTTAACTTCATATATATCAACATTCTTTTTAACTAAAGTCTTTATTAATTTAGCTATTTCTTCTTTACTTCCATCATAAGCAAATTCATCACCTTTTACTTGATATATGCCTTCTACTTCAAGATTATCAGTATTACTTACTTTAAATATATACTTATTACCATTACTCTTAAATTCATTTACCTTGCTAGTTTCTATAATTTTACCATTATCAATAATTAATACTTTATTACAAAAACTTTCAAGTTCTGCTAAGTTATGACTAGATATTAGAATACCCATTCCTTCTTTTGCTAACTTTTTAAGTAAATTTCTTAAATCTTTAATACCTTCTGGATCAAGTCCATTTGTTGGTTCATCAAGTATCAATACATTTGGTTTGTTAATTAGGGCTCTAGCTATTCCAAGTCTTTGACGCATACCTAAAGAATATTTGCTTACTTTATCGTTTATTCTTTTTTCTAGGTCAACGAGTTTAACGATTTTCTTAATTTCTTCATCAGTTACACCTTTGTATAGATTTGCTATTATCTTTAAATTTTGCCAGCCAGTAAGATACATGTATGTATCAGGATTTTCAACGATAGCTCCGACTTTTTCAATAGCTTTAACAAAATCTTTTTCAACATCAAAGCCATTAATACTAACCTTTCCTCTATCAATTTTTTGAAGCCCTAAAATTAACTTAATCGTGGTAGTTTTACCACTTCCATTAGGTCCAATAAATGCTAAAATATCTCCTTCATCTATTTCAAAGGAAACATCTTTTAATATTTGTTTTTTTCCAAAACTCTTACACAAATTTTGACATTCTAATAATTTTTTCATATTTTCTTTTTCCTTTCTTCTAATTACATTTTAACACAAACAAAAATAGATGCAATAAATTTTACATCTATTTTACACTTATTTTGTATATTCTTTATTTATCCAACAATTCTTACCTATGGGTAAACTTTAAATACAAAAAGAGGCAAATTTTTCAACATTCGTCGAACTTTTTACCTCTTTTTTGTTAGATTTTGCTGATATTTTTTTTAAATTGTCCATCAATTAGATAAACGAATTGGTGAACTTTGAGTACCATCTCCTTCAGAATAAATAACAGAATTTGTAAGATAAAAAACTGGTCTAACAAAAGTGGAATATGCTGCGTCACATGCACTCAAACGTAACCTATCACTCACACATATTACACGATACGAGTTATCAGAACTTCTAGAAATTGTCCATTCATAATTACTATATGACATCCAATTACCTTGCCTGTAAGAAGACAAACTTTTTGTCCAAGTACTAGGATCTGCTGCAAACCCATAGTCTGATGCATACATCATACCTATTTTAGCTGTATATTCTGTTACTCCATCTGTGGTATTTGTTGACACTGGGTTTATTATTTCATTTTTATATGCTGTTGCCGGCACTACGCTGACTATATTTGTCTGCGTATTTCCCCCTACTTTCCATGTTGTTGTCGCTATTTTATTTGCCCATGTGCTTCCTATATTATTGACAAAATTTGTATTTAAATTTGTTTTATTTAATAAACTTGTACTCCATGTGTTTGATCCAGAATTATTCCAGTAATAAACCGAGCTTAAACCAACACTTGATTCATGATCTCCATCGTTTCCAAGCAAATTACTATTTGCATAACCATCTTTTATCAATTTTACTTGATTATTAAATACTCCAATTATTCTATATAAATTATCCTCTGGACAAGAACTCTCATTAGAACCAAAACATACATAATTATTTGGATTTTCTCCGGCAAATCTATATGAATTATCGTTTGCGCCATTTGTTAAACTACTATTATGTATATAAACATTTGTAGCAGATGATCCCTTATCTCCAAACTTCTTTATGCATGATGCTAAATTTGTTCCACTAGTACACACATTGCTTAACAATAATTTTGTACTAACAGAAGTAGAGGAAACACTGCTTTCCTTATTATTGCTATCTTTAACATAAACTTTTATATAAAATATTGTTCCACCTGTCAAATTACTAAAAGTATAACTACTTGATGTGCTTTCTACATAGTTTGAACCATTGTCTTTTGAATAATAATACTTACTTATTGTTCCATCTCCTTTTTTTCCTGTTACTTTTATTGTTATTGAATCTGTTGTACTTGTTGTTGTTACATTAGTTATGCTTGGTACTACATATGCATCTGTTGTTGCACTTAAACTATATTCATTTGACATTCTTCCTTCTGTATCTGCCAATTTAACTTTTATTGTATGTGTAGTCTTTTCTGAAAGTCCAGTAAATGTATAAGTTGTATTTGCTGACTCTACATATGTTCCATTATCAATTGAATAATAATATTTTGCAACATTATTTGTTCCTTTTGCTCCAACTACAGATACACTTATTTGATTATATTTTGTTGCCGGTGTAACACTTGTTACACTTGGTAATATATATGTTTCTGTTGCTATAGCTTCAAAATATTCTGTTGAATATCTTCCATAACTATCTTGTACTTTTACTTTTATCTTATATTCTGTTGTATCATTTAGGTTATTAAACACATAACTATTTGACGTGCTTTCGTCATATGTTGCTCCATTATCTTTTGAAAAGAAATACTTTACTATTTCATTATCCCCTTTGCTTGCACTAACACTTATAGTTATTGAATTTAATGTTGATATATGCGTAACACTATTTACTTTTGGATTATTATATTCATTTGTTGTTATTTCTGTTTCATATGTATTCGTTTTTATTCCATTTTTATCTATACCATAACTATATATCTTATATGTTGTGTTATCATCTAGATTAGAAAAAGTATACTTAGGCTTATCTGTTTCTGTAAATTTAGCATCTGATACGGCAAGAGATTTTATATATGTTTTTTGTTTTTGAATATATCCAGTTGTACTACTTGACACTTTTTCAATGCCAAAGTAGTATTTTGCAATATTTGCTGAACCCGATGATACATTTAAATTAGCTGTAATACTATTATAAGTTGTGGTTGGTTCTAACGAACTTATTTGTGCTACTTCATAACTACTCATTTTTTCTTTTGTAAGATAAAGTTTACCCATTAATGATTTACCAGCATTTTTATTTTGACTAGTTTCTAAATTTACAAATGTCACTTCTACATTCCATTCTTGGGATACTGTTTGAGCTCTATTTGCTTCAATATCATAATCCGCTACAAGTAAAAAACCACCTGTTCTTGTTGTTATATCAAAACCTGTACCTGTATTTACAAGTCCAGTTATATTTTCTACTTTATTGCCATTTGGGTCTGTAACATTTAAAAGTATTTCTGCTTTAGCATCATCTGTTGTATAAACAAAATCATTTGCTTCAATTACGAAGTAGATATTATATCTTTCAGAATACTTTGTTGTATTTGGTGAATTACTCGCACTAATCGTTGCAATTGCTTTTGTAGTTCCACTTTGATTACCTGCATTTTCTCCAAAATTAAACTGATTAACATTTATATTAATTGGATTTCCTACTTGAAAAGAAAGAGTGTCTAAAGTTGATGATGTAACATCTAAGCTTGTACTTGAACCTGTATTTCCTCCGACTATAAAGTAAGCATAAGTTGCTCCGATTAAAAGCAATAATATAAATACACTTGCCACTATACTTATTATTTTTGTTTTCTTATTTTCCATCATACTACCTCATTCTTTAACAATATCACACTGGATATTCTTTTTATTATATACTAATTATAAGCAAAAAAAAAAAAAAAAAGCCACCTATTTACTTTTATATAAATTTAGTATTGGATGTTGTCATTGCATAAAAAAAGCAAGAATTAAACTTGCATTAATTCTTGTTCTTTTACTTTAATTTCATCATCAACAATTTTATTATATTTAGTAATTAATTCTTGAATTTCTTCTAAATACATTTTTTCTTCATCTTCAGGATATTCTTCTTTTTTAATTTCATTATTAGCATCTTGTCTAATATTTCTAAGAGCAACTTTTGCTTCTTCTCCGATAGCTTTTGCTTGTTTAACATATTCTCTTCTTCTATCTTCAGTAAGTTCTGGAATAGTTAAAATAATCATTTCACCATTATTAGTTGGTGCTATTCCTAAGTTAGCTTCATTTATTGCTCTTTCAATATCTTTAAGTGTACTTCTATCAAAAGGTTTAACAAATAATTGTCTAGCTTCAGGAACTGTAATATTTGCCACACTTTGAATTGGTGTTGGTACTCCATAATAACTAACCATTATACCACCCAGCATTGCTGGATTGGCTCTTCCTGCTCTAATTGTTGTAAGTTTATTTTTTAAACTATCAATTGTTGATATCATCTTTTTTTCTGAATCCATAATTTTCTCCTTTAATTTAATTCTATACTATCATTATAATTAATTTTATTAGATTTTACAATAAAATTAATAACTAATTTGCCATTTTTGCTAATACTTAAGGCTTTATTTGTTCCAAAGGTACCATTTTTAAAATCATTTATTGTATTTTCTGTATCAATTACGCCGACATCTCCATCAAGTACTTGTGTATCCGCTAATCTTTTATTTAAACTTTCTATTATTTTATCATCACTAATACTAAATGTACTTAATAATTCTTCATTTGTTATAATATTACCATTGTCTTTATTAATTACATATGATTTTATATTAGTTGGAACACTACCATTTACACAATTATAATCATAATCCATAATAACTACACTTGCATAGCTACTAAATTCTGTTACTTCATAAGTTCTGTAAGAAAAACTATATAAATCATTTTCACAAGTTACACCTTCAGGTATTTCTTCATTTGTTACTTTTACTTCCTTTTTTGATAACTCTTCAAGTTCACTATGAAGTTTACTATTTTCATTCTCTAAACCTTTAAAATTTAGTATTACATCTTGTTTAAATATATCATCTATTATTTCTGTAGTATTATCAAAATAAATATAATCTTTTTTATTATTTATTCTTACTTCATTTGTAAGTTCTACGATGCCTTTCTTTTTTTCTTTCGTAGGATTATTTACCATATATTTCATAAAGAAGTAACCACCCACTATAAATATTAAAAGAACAATACCTAGAAATATAACTCCTATTTTATTTTTTGTACTATCCATATATACCTCTATTTATTTAAATACTTTATAAAAGCTTCTCTTATTTCATTTTCTTTTGCATCTTCTTTTGCAGTATTCCAATATGTACTTGGTGTTATTTCTCCATTTATGAAAGAAGTTTCGCTATCAAATAAAAGTACTTCATCATTACTTACAACAAGAAGTGTCGGTGCATATATTTCTGCTACACCTTTATCATTATATGTTACATAATTACTTAATGTTTTAACTATATCTTCATATGTTCCGTTATTGTCTTTTCTATTTTTAGTAAAATCATAATAATATATTCCTTTTACTCCAACTTCTTTAGCTATTTTATTTACCATGTAAGCATAATAATTAACCCATTCATTTTTAGTTCCAAATAATACTATACCTTTAGCACCTTTAGCGACCATTCTAGCATCTGTTGCATTTACATATTTAAAAACATTATCTTTAGATACTAAACTAAATTCACTTGCAAATCTTTCATTATCACTTACCTTTACTTTATAATCTTTTTTGCCAAAATAAATAAATCCATAAATTAGTAAACAAAACAAAATTATATAAATTACCATTTGAGTTTTATTTTTAAATAATTTTTCATTTTTAATATATATTTTTTCCATCAAACTACATCTCCATTTATATTTTACCAAAATTTTGCTTTATTATAAAGTGGACTTAACCTATATATGTAAATTTTCTGTCAAAAAAACAAGCCTAAGCTTGTTTGAAATCTACTAAAACATATTTATCATTAATTTTTTTATAAATGTAACTAAATTTAAAGAAATCATCTTTATTATTACTAAATGCTTTTTCTAAATATTCTTCATCAGTCATACCATTACTTTCTTCTTCATAATTAAGTATTCTTTCAATATTTTTATCATTTGATAATGTTGTTGGTCCTATTTCATCTTGATAAGCATATAGTCCATAATAAGTTATAACTAGTTCATCATTTTCTATATTTTTATCTTTTAATTTATAATTATAAATATAACCTAGATCAAAATCCACTAGAGCATCTGTACCAATTGTATTTTCATTATATACAAATTCATCTGTTTCTTTATTATATATAAATAATGGTTCTTTATCATCTGCAAGTGTATAATAATCTTTTGCTTGAAGATTTAAATCTGTTCCAAATACATCTATTAATTTATTTTTTAAATCAGTATATTTTTTATTATTGTATTTGTTATCTTCATCTTCGAAATTTAAAAGTCCCGCTACATATAGTTTTTGGTCATTACTTAAATTATTTAAATAACTATTTAAACTCTTTTCACCACTTTTTAAATAACTATATAATGCTGTATACACATAATTACTTAAGTCAGCTACTTTAATATCGTTAGCATTTATTTCTTCATTTTTCTTTTCTTCATCCTTTTTTACTTCATTTTTAACAGTTTCTTTCTCACTGAAATGAGTTCCTATAAAATAACCACCAAGTCCTGAAAGTACAACACAAAATACTACAACTAATGTTAAGTAAAATGATTTGTTCTTATCCATATAATCCATCTCCTATTCTTTTTAATAGAATACCATAAATAAGAAAAAAAAGCAACCCACTATCAGGGTTACTTTAATTAATTACCTTTCACTTGGTTCATTACTTCTTCAGCAAAGTTATCATTTCTTTTTTCCATTCCTTCGCCTACTTCATAACGTACCATTTTTAATATTTCTCCACCATTGTTAGCTACATATTTAGCAACTGATACATCACCATCTTTGATAAATGGTTGTTCAGCTAAACATATTTCTTTATAGAATTTTTGAATTCTACCTTGAACCATTTTTTCAGCAATTTCTGCTGGTTTACCTTCATTCATAGCTTGTTCTTTTAAAACATTCTTTTCATTATCAAGAACATCTGCTGGAACATCACTAATATTTAAATAAAGTGGTTTCATAGCTGCTGCTTGCATTGCTACATCTTTGGCAACATCTTCAGATGCACCTTTAACAACTGTTAACACAGCAATTTTTCCACCCATGTGAATGTATGCACCAAAATGTTCATCGTCTGATTTAGTTAAAATTTCAAATCTTCTTAAAGATAATTTTTCACCAATTTTAGCAGTTTTATTAATAATTAATTCACCAATTGTACCTTCTTCAGTTTGAAGTTCTTTAGCTTCTTCAACAGTTTTAACATCACTATTAAGTAAAGCTTTACCAATTGTATTAATCATTTCTTTAAATTCTTCATTTTTACTAACAAAGTCTGTTTCACTATTTACTTCTAAGATTACAGCTTTATTACCATCTACGTAAATATTTGCTAGTCCTTCTGCAGCAATTCTTGATTCTTTTTTAGCAGATTTAGCTATACCTTTTTCTCTTAGATAATTAACAGCTTCATCCATGTTTCCATTAGTTTCTGCTAAAGCTTTTTTACAATCCATCATTCCTGCTCCAGTTGCTTCACGTAAATCTTTAACCATACTTGCAGTTACTTCCATAAATATCCTCCTTATTCACTTAGTTTTGCAACTAATTCGTCTTTTTTCATTGTTGAATAACCTTTAATACCAGCTTCTTTAGCTAATTTTTTAAGGTCTGCTAATGTCTTTCCATCAAGTTCATCAGCTTTTTCCATTTCTTTCATTTCTTCTAAAACTGTTTCATCAACTTTTACTTCTTCAGTTTTAGTTTCTTTAACTTCTTCTTTTGTAGATGCTTTTTTGTCATCTTCAGTTACGTAATCATCTAGTGGAAGTTCGTTTGCTTCACAAATAGCATTTGTTAGAACTCCTAACATAACTTTAATACTTCTTACAGCATCATCATTTCCTGGAATAACATAATCAACATCATCAGGATCGCAGTTAGTATCAACTACACCAAATACCGGAATATTTAACTTTCTAGCTTCTTTAATTGCATTGTATTCTTTCTTAGGGTCTACAATAATTAATGCTTGAGGAAGTTTATCCATTGCACGGATACCACATAGTACTTTATTTAATTTTTCATATTCCTTTTTAAGTCCAACAACTT
>URWD01000029.1 GCA_900551525.1 uncultured Mycoplasmatota bacterium | reverse complement strand
TATGTTTTGGATCAAACGTAACACCATGCCCAACAGATAATCTATATAGAATAATCGGAGTATTTGGAGATAAAGTAAAATTAATCAAATATGATTATGCAACAAGTGCATTATTAGGTACAGATGGAGATTACAGCAAGATGTATACTGCAAATAATTGGGATAATTCAGCTTATAAAGGTAACAATTTAGCTAATGTTGCAGCATATAATTGGAATAAGTCTAATCAAAATACATGGAGTTTATCAAATTTAAATAAAACAAATCTAAATAAAAACTTCATAACAACTATAGGAGCTGATTGGGCGGCTAAAATAGCAGAAACAACATGGAAGGTTGGAGGAAATACGTGGGCAAATATAGGAACACAACCAGCTAAAACAGCATATCAAAATGAAATTAATAATCCAGTAACAACAAATAGTCAAGATAATAAAACAGAATATAGTGCAAAAATAGGATTAATGTATGTAAGTGACTATATGTATGCAGCACCACAAGATAAGTGGACATTAGTTGGTAATGGAAGTGCAACAACAGATTATAGAGCAGCTACAAGTGTCAATTGGATGTATATGGGGCTTAATGAATGGAGTATTTCCCGTACTGCGGACAATTCGAACAATGCGTTCAATGTGCGTGACACCGGCTACGTGCGCCACAACAATGCTGGCAACCGTGCGTCTGCGGTGCGGCCAGTCTTCAGTCTCTCATCTTCTGTGAACTATGCATCGGGAAGTGGCTCTGCCACTGATCCGATTTTGGTAAACTAGGATCGGACATGCCTGCCAGAGCGCTACCGCGTGCTAGGTCAGGCGTGGTGCAAAATAAATGCGAAGTGAAGAAATTGGCGTGGTGGAAGAACCCTACTGCCGAGTCTCGCGGTTTGTGTGAGGAGAGACAGCGGCGTCAAGTTATCAACAAAAAAGCAAAATTGTGCAAAATAATTGCTTAATATTTAGAAACATGTAAAGAGAGATGATAAAGTCGGCTCTTCCAAATTCAGTGGGGAGATGACAATACTATTTAATCATCTCTTTTTATATGGGATAATAGATGTAGAAAGATGTTGTTTTTTGGTAAATGAACTAAGAAAAATTATGGGGTTAGATTAAGGTTATAAAGTTATTATGGTAGAAGAGAAGAAGTAGTAAAGTATATATGTAGATACTATTGTTAAGAAATGTTAAAATACGACTTAATTTGAAAAAAACTGAATAATTTTAATATTCAGTTTCATATAGATCAATATATTCTTCCAAAGTTAATTTATTATCATAAATAATTTTAGCAGCATCAGTGCCAACATAACGTATATGCCAATTTTCAAATTGATATAGGGTTATGTTTTCTTTATTTTCTGGAAATCTAATAATAAATCCATATTTGTAAGCATTATTTTCTAGCCATGTATAATTTTCTTCTGTAAGTCTAATATTTGATAGAACAGTATTTTTTAAATCAATTGAAAGTCCAGTTTGATGTTCCGAATAACTAGGTCTTGCAGAATAAGTATCGGCTTTAGTTACTCCTTCTTTAGCAACATATTTATTGTATAATGTTGTTTGAAATGATTCATCACGAAATGCTGTTGTGGGCATTAAGTTAATATTTAATTCATCTTTAGCAGCTTTTTGAAGCTTTTCAAATCCATCTTTAATGACTAAGCGCATTGGAACTTTATTTCCATAAGCTCCATCAACATATGTTAAATCTTTTGGTTTATAATTTTTAGGTAAATGATTATATTTGTTTACTAAAACAAGTAAGCTATCAGCATCTTTAACTTCTTTTGTATCTGTATAAACGGGTAAGTCTAGTTTCAGATTAACTCTGGTTACAGCATCTTCATAGCTAACTTTTTCTTTTTCTTTATAAGTATTATATCTACTTATTTTGCTGACATCAAAGTTTTTGAATTTATAGTAATTTGTTATATCAACGTAATCTTGCTTTTTTAATATTTCTATATTTTTATTACTTAAATTAAATATATAATTTATTTCTTTACCAGAATAACCTTTGGGAAGAAAAGTAGTAAGTACTTCTTCAAAATTACTTTGTTTATTAAATTTTATATCTTTGTATTCCTTTAAATATTTTTCATCATAAATATTATTGAGAAGAACATATTCTAAAGTTTTAGAATAATCATTTTTGTTTATATTGTTTTTAGACATTAATTTATCTATTTGACTTGATACTTTTTCTGCATTATCACCTTTGTTTTGATAAATATAGAAAGTAGTTCCAAATATTAAACCTAAAAATACTAATGCTAGTATAAATTTAATTGGTCCTTTTTTCATCTTTTTTCTCTTTGCCATGTTATCACCTTGTCATAAGTATAACACTTAAAAGAAAAGTTGTAAAACATTATTCGTTCAAAAAAAGTGAAGTTTTGGGTTAACATTCCTTCGAAAAATGTGAAATTAGTTGATTTTAAATGAAAATTATAGTAATATTTTCTATATACATAAGGAAGTGATAATATGTTTGAATACATGGGAGATAGAATTAGTAATGCCTTAAAAAATATTAAAGGCATGGGGAAAATTACAGAAGAAAATATAAGTGATGCAACTAGAGAAATTAGAATTGCTCTTTTAGAAGCTGATGTTAATTATCAAGTTGTTAAAGAGTTCGTTAGTGATGTTAAAGAAAAAGCCCTTGATGCAGAAGTAGGGAAAAGTTTAAAACCTGATGAAGTTTTCTTAAAGATTGTTAAAGATGAACTTGTTTCTTTACTTGGGGGAGATTATGTTCCTTTGGAAACTTTAAAAAAACCAACAATTTTAATGCTTGTTGGGCTTCAAGGTAGTGGAAAAACTACAACTGCTGGTAAACTAGCAAATTATTTAAGAAAGAAATTTAGTAAAAATCCATTACTTGTTGCTGCAGATATTTATAGACCTGCTGCAGTTGAACAACTTAAAACTATTGGTAAAGAGTTAAATGTTGATGTATTTAGTGAAGATGCTTCTGTTACTAAAATAGTTAGTGATGCTTTGGAATATGCAAGCAATAATAAAAATGATTACATAATAATAGATACTGCAGGTAGACTTCAAATAGATGAAGAACTAATGCAAGAGTTAAAAGATGTAGATAGTCTTGTGCATCCTCATGAAAAAATACTTGTTATAGATGGCTCAATGGGGCAAGATTCTATTAATGTTATTACAGGATTTAATGAAGCACTTAGTTTAACAGGATGTATTTTAACTAAACTTGATGGTAATACTAAAGGTGGTGTTGCCTTGTCAGTTAGACACTTAACACATATACCTATTAAGTTTGTAGGTACTAGTGAAAAAATGGATGGGTTAAGTGAATTTTATCCTGAAAGAATGGCAGAACGTATCCTAGATATGGGAGATATTCTTGAAATAGTTAGCAAAGTTGAAGATGTAATTGATGAAGATGAAGCCAAAGAGCAAGCTAAAAAAATGAAAAAAGGCACTTATGATTTAAATGACTTTTTAAATAATTTAAAACAAATTAAAAAACTTGGACCACTTGAAAATATTTTAAAAATGCTTCCTCAGGCACGTAAAATGGGACTTAATAATGTTTCAATTGATCCAAAAGATTTAGCACATGTTGAAGCTATACTTCAGTCAATGACACCAGAAGAAAGAAAAAAACCGGAAATACTAAAAGCATCTCGTAAACAAAGAATTGCTAAAGGTAGTGGTAGAAGTGTTGAAGAAGTAAATAGACTTTTAAAACAATTTGAAATGATGAAAGATATGATGAAGAAAATGTCTAGTGGAAATATGCCATTTTAAATAATAAATTAAAACCTCGTTTCTTAAATGAAATGAGGTTTTTACAAATTATTTTTCTTCTTTTTCAACTTTATTAGTTGTTTTTGTACTTTTTGGTAATACATTATTTTTGGCTTTAATATTATCATTTATTTCTTTTGTATTTTTCCAAATCATAATATTAATCATCATAAGTTCATAAACAATTCTTATTGCAATAGGTCCAAGTATTAGAACCATTAAGAATGATACAAAGTTAAGTGATATTAAACCAAATGAGAACAAAATAATAAATACTGTAGCAATTATGTAAACTATTTTTAAAATAGGTTCAATAAGCATAGTTTTAAAGTCTAATAAATCTTTTAGTTTTTGTAATTTTTCACTTACAGGTTTATTATCTTTAACAAACATAAAGTAAATCATAATACCTGCTGCTATAGCTATAATAAATGCTATAACTGTCCATACTGCAGTTCCAGCAACTTTATTTACAGTATTTGTTGTTTCACCAAGTAAATAATCATAATCTTGCATATTTTTTAAGCTCCTTTCTATTTATATATTATCAAAAATTAATATTTATTACAATAAAATTTGTAAAAATTTGTCATATTTGGTAGAATAGAAGAGGTGAAGTTAAAATGATAGAAATAGTTAAAAATAAAAGCAATATAAGTGAAGAAGAGATAAATAATATAATTACTAGAGTTAAAGCTTTAATTATAACAAGTGATAATAGAATTTTACTTGGACATTCTTTTTGTGAATATCAATTTCCTGGAGGGCATGTGGAAAATAATGAGGCATTACTTCCTGCTTTAAAAAGAGAACTTGAAGAAGAAACAGGTCTTGTTTTTGATACCGAAAATTTAGAGGCTTTTGCAGTTTTAAAAAAATATTTTAAAAATTATCCAAGTAATGGAATAAATACTAAGTTATTAATTTATTATTATGTAATAAAAGATGATAGAGTACCTATTTTAAAAAATACAAATTATACTGATGAAGAGTTAGATGGTAATTTTAGTTTAAGATATGTGCCTCTTGATATAGTTAAATGTGTAATAAATGATAATATTAATACTTGTGGTGATGTGGAAGGTATAGCAGAAGAAATGCTAGAAATACTTGATTGTTTTTTCAAGATTAATGTATAAATTATAAAAAAGTAAGCCATAAATAAGGGGAAAGGACTTAAATATGGCAAAATATAAAGTTGATATAACTGGTATTAATACAAGTGAAATAGAAGTTTTAAGCAATGAAGAAATGACTAAATTGTTTGTAGAATATCAAAATGGTAATTTAGATGCTAAAGATAGACTTATAAATGGCAATTTAAAACTTGTTTTAAGTGTACTTAGAACTTTTAATAAAGGTAATGTTAATTTAGATGACTTATTTCAAGTTGGTGTTATTGGTCTTATTAAAGCAATTGATAATTTTGATTTATCTTATGGCCTTAAGTTATCTACATATGCGGTGCCCCTAATTATCGGAGAAATAAAAAGATATATCAGAGATAATACTGCAGTTAGGGTAAGTCGAAGTACAAAAGATTTAGCTTATCAAATTATTAAGTTTAAAGAAAAATATATAAGTGATTATGGCGTCGAACCACCAGCATTAGTTATTTCTAAAGAACTTGGAATTGATGAATATTTAATTGGTTATGCTATGGATGCCATGAAAGACCCGGCTTCAATATTTGAACCAATTTATAATGATGGGGGAGATACCATTTATTTATTTGACCAACTTGCTGATACTAAAGATAAAAATAGTGATAAAGATATGATTATATCTTTAAGAAGAGCGCTTTTAAAAATTAAAGAAAGAGAAAAAGATATATTGCTCCAAAGGTTTATGATTGGTAAAACACAAATGGAGATTGCAGATGAAATGGGAATTAGTCAAGCCCAAGTTTCAAGGCTTGAAAAAAGTGCGATTATAAATGTTCGTAAATTAATTAAATAAAGCATATAATTTAGTGGTGAACAAAAGTGTATTTAAGTGAACTTCAAAATAAAGATATAATTAGTGTAAAAACTGGTATAAATTTAGGGAGAATAGTTGATGCTGAGGTTGATAGTACAGGTAAAGTCATAAGTCTAGTTGCTGAGAATAAAAAATTATTTAGAAAAGTACTAAAAAATAGTGAAATTAGTTTTACTTTTGCAGATATAACAAAAATAGGTACTGATTGTATACTAGTAAATAAGTAAAAAATATGTTACAATAATAGCATGAAGAAAAAAAGTTTGATTATTGCTATTATTGTTTTTTTATTTGATATACTTATTAAATATATAGTTGATAAGTCATTTTATTATGGAATTTTAAAAAGCATTATTCCGGGATTTTTTTATTTAACTAAAGTTTATAACGATGGTGCTGCATGGAGTACTTTTGAAGGTGCTAGAATTTTACTAATTGTAATTGCTATTATTTCTTTAGTATTTTTAATAATATATCAAAAAAGTTTTAAAGAAAGTAAAAGAAACCTTTTAGCATTTGGTCTAGTTTATGGGGGACTTTTAGGCAACTTGTGTGATAGAATTAGATTTGGTTATGTTATTGATTATTTGAAATTTTATATTGGTGGATATGAATTTCCAGTATTTAATTTAGCAGATACTGCGATAGTAGTAGGATTTATTCTTATTATATATGCAATTTATAGGGGAGAAGATAAACATGGAAATAAAAGCAAATGAAAGTGATGTAAGAATTGATAAATATTTAGCTAGTGTAACAGATTATAGTAGAGAAACAATTACTAAGATGATCGAAGAAAGTTACATACTAGTAAATAATAAAGTTATTAAACCATCATATAAAGTGAAGGAAAATGATAGTATTTTAATAAAAGATGGTTTTGTTAAAGAAATGAATTTAGAAGCCACTAAAATGGATATAGATATAGTTTATGAAGATGAATATTTAATGGTTATCAATAAACCAAGTGGTTTAGTGGTGCACCCTGGAGCAGGAAACTTTAATAATACTTTGGTTAATGGTCTTCTTTACTATAATAAAACTTTAAGTAAAGGTGAAGATTTTAGACCTGGCATAGTTCATAGACTTGATAAAGATACGAGTGGTCTTATGTTAGTTGCTAAAGATGATAAAGCACATGAAATATTGGCAGAAGATTTTAAAAATAAAAGAATACATAGAGAATATATTGCTCTTTTAGATGGTGTTTTTCCTCAAGAAAAAGCTATAGTTGATGCTCCGATTGGCAGAAGCAAAGAGTTCTTTGATAAAATGGAAGTAAGAAGTGATGGTAAAAAAGCTATTACCAATATTGAAGTTTTAAAAAAATATAAAGATTATACTTTAGTAAAATTAGTACTTGAAACAGGAAGAACACATCAAATCAGAGTACATTTATCTTATATAGGTTATCCAGTTCATAATGATCCAGTTTATTCGGGTAAAAAATGTACAGAATTTGGTCAATTCCTTCATTCTGCTTATTTGAAATTTAAGCATCCAATAACTGGTGAAATACTAGAGTTTGAAGCAAAATTGCCAGAAGAGTTCGAAAACTTTATAAAAGATTTAGAAAAGTAGTAATTAAAAGATAAATATTCATAAATAAATATAAAATAGATGCAATCGGTAAATAACCTAATATTCTTTTAAAATCATATAAAAGTAAAATAGTAAAAATTATAAGTAAAATAGAACTAACAAATGAAAATAAATAATTTTCAAAATAAAACGTGAATAAACTTTGTGCAAATACAAGTAAATAATTAGTTAAACTGGAAAAAATTAAGGCATCATCGAATAAATGAAAATTATTTATTTTAAGAAGAACACAAACTATAAGTATTAAGCTTACTATGTAAAGAAAGATAAACAAAGTTATCACCTCTTTACTAAATATATGATTTATTGTAAAATATTATGACGAGGGAGATGGATTTAATGCCTAATTTAACAATACGAAAAAGTGACCAGATTATGATGAGTTTAGTTCATTATTTTGTAACTAAAGAAAATTATGCTCCGATACATGTTCAAGGAGTTAAAGATGAAATTTGGCTAGAAAATTTGGATGGACCATATAGAATAATAAGAATAACTTGTAATAGTGTTATAAATGAAGAACAATATAAATTTGATATATTTAAAATGAAACATGTTATGAAACAAATAAAGAAAAAAACGTTGTCTTTTAAAGTAAATGCTTTAAATATTTGTTTGGATATTAGTAAAAAAGTTGATAAATGTGATGTTAAAAATATAGAAACTATCGGGGTAGAAAGTCTTAATGATGTTAGAAAAAATCCTGATATAAACAAAGCTTTTCCAAGAATTAAAGATGAACTTTTAGAAACTAATGATGGACTAGATTTAATAATTAATGTAACTAATGATATAAATGAGAAAACTGAAGAAGAAAATAAGAAGTTTAATGATGTATTTGCTCCGAAAAAAATAGTTTTTACGAATGTTATTAGTTTAATATGTTTAGTAATGTATTTTGTTATAGCTATTTATGGTGGTAATTTCATAAACTTTGATGCTAATATTTTAGCTAAATTTGGTGCTAATAATATAATACTTGTTAAAAGTGGTGAAGTGTGGAGATTACTTACCTCAGCATTCTTACATGTTGGTTTAATACATTTATTTGTCAATATGTATTCTTTAAGAGTTATTGGACCAAGCGTTGAAGCATTAATTGGTAAATGGAAATTTATATTTATATATTTAGTAAGTAGCATAAGTGCTAGTTTGATGTCTTTAGTTTTTACAGAAAGTAATATTGTATCTGCGGGTGCTAGTGGAGCAATATTTGGTCTTATGGGAGCTTTACTTTATTTTGGTTATCACTATAGACTTTACTTAAATGATGCTATAAAAACTCAAATTATACCTGTTATTGTCTTTAACTTACTAATTGGTTTTATGATTTCTGGTATTGATAATGGTGCTCATATTGGTGGTTTGGTAGGTGGTTATCTTGCCACAATGGCTATAGGAATTAAAAATAAATCTCATAAGAAAGACATGATTAATGGATGGATTGTGTTAACTTTATATTTAGCATTCTTAAGTTATATAGTATTTTTTGTAAAATAGAAACGGAAGTTGATTTTCCGTTTTATTTTTTGGAAAATTATAGCTTTTTCTTGATTAAAATGGTATCATATATACAAGGGTGATAAGGATGGTAAAAAAACTTATTTTAATAGATGGAAATAACTTAATGTTTAGAAGTTATTATGCAACTGCTTATACTGGCAATATGATGAAGAACTCTAAAGGGGTGCCTACTAATGCTTTATTTGGCTTTGTTTCAATGATGAATAAAATTATTGCAGAAGAAAAACCTAGTTATATGGCTGTTGCTTTTGATATAGGTAAAAACTTTAGAAAAGAAGAATATGATTTTTATAAAGAAGGAAGAATAGATACTCCAGAAGAATTAAAAATACAGATGCCAATTGCAAGAGATATACTTGATAAAATGGGAATTAAACATTTTGAACTTGCTCCATATGAAGCTGATGATATCGTAGGTACTATTGTTAGAATGACTGAAGAAGATAAAGATTTTGCATCAGTTATAGTATCAAGTGATAAAGATTTACTTCAGTTAATTAGTGATGAAACGGAAGTTAAACTTTTAAAACAGAGTGGCTTTATTAGATATAATCATGAAACTTTTGTACAAGATTATGGTATTGAACCAATTAGAATGATTGATTTAAAAGCTTTAATGGGGGACTCATCTGATAACATACCTGGTGTAAAAGGTATCGGAGAAAAAACAGCTTTAAAATTATTGCAAGAGTATAAATCTTTAGAAAATTTATATGATAATATAGATAAAATAATTGGTAAAACTAAAGAGA
This sequence comes from uncultured Mycoplasmatota bacterium, assembly GCA_900551525.1. GTDB lineage: Bacteria > Bacillota_I > Bacilli_A > RF39 > UBA660 > Onthocola_B. The sequence goes on along the minus strand of URWD01000029.1, from coordinate 4,838 downwards.
AGTTAGAAAATGATAAAGAAATGGCTTTTATAAGTAAAAAGATAGCAACTATATATAGAGAAGTGCCTTTAAATATAGTTCTGGAAGATTTAAAATATGAACAAAAAGTAACTAATGAATTAGTTGAACTTTTTAAAGATTTAGAATTCTTTTCATTTTTAAAAAATATGGAAGTAAAAAAAGAAGAAAAAAACTTTGAATTTAAAACTATAAGTAGTATAAAAGATATTAAATTAGATAAAAGAATAGCAATTGAAGTAATGCTTGATAATGAAAACTATCATATTGGGCATATACTGGGAATGGGTATAAGTGATAGTTTAAATAATTATTATGTTGATGGTAAAAATGTAATAAGTGTTTTTGATGAAATTAAGTCTTTAGATGTAATAACTTATGATGCTAAAAAAGTGTTATGTTGTTCTAAAATAGATATAAATTTTGTAGATGATTTAATGATCGAAGCATATCTTTTAAATTTAAATATTAAAGATGATTTAGCATATTTAGCAAATCAAACAAATGAAGATTTTTTATATTATGAAAATATGAAAAAGGATAAATTTAGTAGTATAGAAATGGAAGTAATAAAAAGAAGTAGATTTATTTATGATAATAATGATGAATATAAGAAAAAGTTAGAAGAAAATAAATGTATGGATTTATATGAAAATATAGAAATGCCTTTAGTTAAAGTTCTAGCAGATATGGAAACTACTGGTATAATTTGTAAAGATGAAATACTTAAAGATATGTCTTTAGAACTTGAAGTAAAACTTGAACTTCTAACTAGAGAAATATATGAACTAGCAGGAGAAGAATTTAATATTGGTAGTCCAAAACAACTCGGAGAAATTCTTTTTGAAAAATTAGAAATAGCTAAGGGTAAGAAAAATAAAACAGGTTATAAAACTGATGTTAAAGTTTTAGAAAAGTTAGTTGATAAACATCCAATCGTAGAAAAAATACTTGAATATAGAAATTTAGCTAAACTTAAAAGTACATATATTGAAGGATTAGCAAACTATATTTTAGATGATGGTAAAATACATACAATTTATAAGCAAACTTTAACAAGAACAGGAAGACTTTCATCAACTGATCCAAATTTACAAAATATACCTGTAAGGGAAGAACTAGGAAGAAAGATAAGAAAAGCTTTTGTTCCTGAGAATGATTGTTTCTTAAGTAGTGATTATAGTCAAGTTGAATTAAGAGTTATGGCATCTTTATCTAAATGTCCAAGTTTAATCGAAGCTTTTAATAATAATGAAGATATTCATACACATGTTGCAAGTGAAGTATTTGCAGTACCTGAAGAAGCTGTAACAAAACAAATGAGAAGATGTGCTAAAGCTGTAATATTTGGTATAATTTATGGTATAAGTGGATTTGGTTTAGGGGAAAACTTACATATTTCAAGAAAAGATGCAGAAGAATATATAGATAAATTTCATGTACTTTATCCAGAAGTAAAAGAATATACAGATAAGAGAATAGAAGAAGCTAGAAAGACTGGTGGAGTTACAACACTATTTGGTAGAAGAAGAGTTATTGAGGAAATTAATAATCCTAATTATTTGATTAAGCAAATGGGTGAGAGAATGGCAATGAATACACCGATTCAAGGTACTAGTGCTGATATTATGAAGCTAGCCATGATTAGGGTTTATAATAGATTTAAAAATGAAGGCATAACTAGTAAAATACTTCTTCAAGTACATGATGAAATAATAATAGATTGTAAAAATGAAGAACTTGAAAAAATAAAAAATATTGTTAAAGAAGAAATGGAAAATGTTTATAAGCTAAATGTACCTTTAAAAGTAGAAATAGATATAGGTAATAATTGGTATGAGGCAAAGTGAGGTAATAGTATGCCAGAGATAGCAGAAGTAGAAACAGTTAGAAATACTTTAAAAAGTATGATTTTAAATAAGAAAATAGTAGATGTAAATATAATTTATCCCAAAATTATTGAAAGTAATATTAGTGATTTTAAAAATATTTTGATAGGTAGAGAATTTGTTGATATTGATAGAATTGGTAAATGGCTTATGTTTGATTTAAATGATTATTATTTACTTAGTCATTTAAGAATGGAAGGAAAGTATTTTGTTAAGAAAAGTACAGATGAAATAATAAAACATGAGCATATAATAATTAGTTTTGATGATGGAACAGATTTAAGATATCATGATACAAGAAAATTTGGAAGAATGAATTTAGTTAAAAAAAGTGATATTGATAAAGTGGAAGCTATCAAAAAACAAGGTATTGAAGCTAATAGTAATAAACTTACTAAAGAGTATTTATATGATAAAATACATAAAAAGAATATACCTATTAAAAGTTTACTTTTAGATCAAACAATTATTAGTGGTCTTGGTAATATTTATGCTAATGAAGTTATGTTTGATGCTAGGATTAATCCAAATAAACTTGGTAAAGATATTAGTTTAAAAGAGTGTGATTTAATAGTTAAGGCTAGTAAGAAAATAATTGATGCAGCGATTAAAGATGGAGGAACTACGATTAAAAGTTATACTTCATCTTTAGGTGTTACGGGAAGATTTCAACAACATTTGATGGTTCATAAAAGAGAAGGCGAAGAATGTAAAGTGTGTGGGACACTCATAGAAAATATTAAAATTGGTGGTAGAAGTACATACTTTTGTCCAAAGTGTCAAAAATAAGAAAGGATTTTTATGAAAAAGAATAAAAAAATAATAATTGTTATTGGGGTTATAATAGGTTTACTTGTAATAGGTGCATTGTTTTTAATATTTAAAAATAATATTTTTACAACAGTTGATACTAGTGTTAAAAATAGTAATACAGAGTATAGAATAAGTGATAATGCTTTAAGTAATTTTGATTTATATTTTTTGCAAAAAGAAAATAATAGTAAAAATAAAGTTTATAGTCCACTTTCAATTAAATATGCACTAAGTATGCTAAAGGATGGTACAAGTGGTGATAGTAAAAAACAAATAGAAAATATTATTGGAAATTATAATACTAAAAAATATACGAATAGTAGTAATGTATCTTTTGCAAATGGTATGTTTATTAGAAATGATTATAAAAAGAATATTAAAGATGAATATATAAATTTACTTAAAGAAAAATATAATGCGGAAATAATATATGATAATTTTAAAAGCCCTGATAATATTAATAAGTGGATAAATGATAAGACTTTGGGTCTAATACCTAATATGCTTGATGATACAAACGATAATCTTTTCTTCCTAGTTAATGCATTAGCAATTGATATGGATTGGAAATATGTTATTCAGCCCGTTCCAGAAGGAACACTTTATGATGAAGAACATTCTTCATATTATGATGCTTTTTCAGTATCTTATCCTCATGAAGATTATTATGCTGGTGTTTCATGGTTAGATTCAAATTATTATAAGTATATTAAATTTAATAATCAAACTTTAGTTAATGGTTTAGAGATAGCATCATCAATTAATAATTATGATATTGTAAGTGAGATTGGTGAAGTAAATATTAGAAAAACTGTTGGTAGTGCTTATGATAAATGGAAATCTGAAGGTAATTGTGATCCTAGTGATTATGAAGATACAAATGTATTTCTAAATAGATATATTAAAGAAATTGATAAGGGGTATAAGGATGTAGGTTCATCAACAGATTATACTTTTTATGTAGATGATGATATAAAAGTTTTTCAAAAAGATTTAAAAAGTTATAATGGGTTATCACTTGAATATATTGGTTTTATGCCAAAGAATGGTTCACTTGATAAATTTGTTGAAACTCTCGATGCAAAAAAACTTAATAATTATATAAGCAAGTTAAAAACAATTGAATTAAATAATTTTACAAAAGGAAAAATTACAAGAATTACAGGACTTATGCCAATATTTAAGTTTGAATATGAACTTGAACTTCAAAAAGATTTAGAGTCTTTAGGTGTTACCAATGTTTTTGTTCCAAATCATGCTAATTTAATTAATTTAAGTAGTGATAAGAGTTTATATATAAGTGAAGCAAAGCACAAAGCTAATATCGAATTTTCTAATGAAGGGATTAAGGCTGCTGCTGCAACAGTGGTTGGTGGTGCTGGTGATGTAAATTGTTCATTTGAGTATGATTACGATGTTCCAGTTGAAGAAATAGATATTACTTTTGATAAACCATATATGTTTATTATTCGTGATAAAGATAACAAAGAAGTTTGGTTTGCTGGTACAGTTTATGAACCGATTAGTTGTGATGAAAGCAAAACTTGTTTTATTAATGACAACCAAATGTAAAATTTAACTTTTGTTACTTGTAATTATATATAATAGTTGATATACTGATAAAGTGAATGTGATATGAAAGATGATAATAAAATAAATGTAATGGGAATATCTGTTATTAGTGTACTTTTACTAGTAATTTATATTTCAGTTATGTTAGTATTTTAAGGTACTCAGGTTGAGTACTTTTTTTGTTGTTAATAAAATTTTCAAAAATTTATTAATTTTTGATAGAAAAAGATGCCCATAAAATCTAGGCAAAGCCAGCGTTTTTAAAATATTTGTCGATCCATGTCGACCGATTTTTCTTGACTTTCTCGATGTTTTAAACTTAGAATAGAGTCTTATATAAAGGAGGAAAATTTTATGTTAAATGAAACAAAAGAAAAAGTATTTTATGGATTTAATTATGATAAAATGTTTAAGGCTATATTCGTCGGAGAGGATAAGAAAAAAAACAGATTTGTTATGCGAACTTCTAGGTGAATGTTTAGAAACTAAAATTGATAGAATAATAAAGTTTATTCCGATTGAACTAAATGCCCGAAGAAAAAAAGA
>URWD01000028.1 GCA_900551525.1 uncultured Mycoplasmatota bacterium | reverse complement strand
AGGTAGACTTTGAGAGAAACAAAAGGCTGCCGCGTCTGCGGTTAGTGCAGGCGAGGCAGAGACGTCAGCAAAAGTTAGTAACAATATTTAATATATATATAAAGTATAATTATGAAAGTTAAAATAAAAATTGACAGAAATATCAATGTAAGGTTGATAATATTCCGTCATTTTTTTGTTATCTAAAATATATAAATATGAATATTGCAAGTAGTAAACAATAGATTGAGAACTTCCATAGTTTTCCTTGTTTTACCCAATTACTTAACCATTTATATGATACATAAGTTACTAGTCCCGCAGCTATCATTCCAATTAAGTATGGTACTAAAAGAGTAGATAGTTCTGCGGTATTTGCTAGGTCCTTAACTCCTAAAATCATTGTGGCAACACTTACTGGAAAATATAAAATAAATGTATATTTTAAAGCAGTATCTCTTTTTAAATGACAAAGCAAACATGCTACTAAAACTGTTCCACTTCTACTTATGCCAGGTATTATTGTTACCATTTGAAATAGACCAATTATGATAGCATCTTTTAGCGTTATATCATAATCTCCTTTTTCACCTTTTATATTTCTTACTATAAATAATGCTAGAGCTGTGATTAAAAAGGCAAATGCTAAACCTTTGATTGAATATAAACTTTCTAATTTATCTTTAAATAGAAAACCTACGATACCAACTGGAATTGTACTTATTACAACATACCAACAATATTTAAATTTGTCTTTTGTTTCTTTTCTTTTTTCTTTATTAAATATGTAAATAAAAAAACTTGATACTAAATCTTTGATATCTTTCCAAAAGATAATGAAGATTGCTACGAATGAACCAAAGTTGGAAATTATTTCAAAGTTTAAACTATTAAACATTGTGGTATTAAATAAATTTTTAAATAGAAATATGTGTCCTGAGCTGGAAATTGGTAAAGGTTCTGTTAAACCTTGGATTATTCCTAGTATTAAATATGTTAGTATATTATTCATGTTATTCTCCTTATTAAATATTATTTTTTAGCTTTTAAATTATGCTTTAGTTACTTTATATTCTTTGCCAAAAGTATCTACGGTAGCACTTTCTATTGTAATATTTTCTTTTAGTTTTCCAGTTTGGCTATCTTTAACTTCAGCACTATCTTCAATGTTTTTGATAACGTCCATACCCTCAATTACTTTACCAAATGCTGCATATTTATTATCAAGTGATGCACTTATCATTTGTGAGTCTGCTAGAACTATAAAGAATTGTGAACCAGCACTATCAGGTGATGCACTTCTTGCCATAGAGATAATACCCGCTTTATGTTTTAAAGTATTTTTAGTATAACCATTTTCACGGAATTCACCTTTAATACTGTAACCTGGGTCACCAGTACCATTTCCCTCTGGGTCACCGCCTTGGAGTACAAATCCTGGTACTAAACGATGAAATGTATTACCATTATAAAAGCCTTCTTCTACTAAATTTACAAAATTGGCAACTGTATTCGGAGCATATTTTGGATATAATTCAATTTTTATTGTGCCATAATCTTTAATATTCATGGTAACTATTGGATTATCATATTCTTTTTTGCCACAACCTGTTAAGCTTAATATGCTTACTAAAATTATTATTATTTTTTTCATTCTATCACCATGTTAATTTTATCATTTTATAAATAATAAAACAAGTAAAACATATAATTAGATATGAATATATTTAAAATAGTATTTGGAAGTTTACTTGTAAGTATTGGTTTATTTTGGATAATAATTTATTTAAATTTGTTTTATATTGGGTATAGTTTTTTAGATTTTGTTTATTTTATTATTAGAAGAGGAATTATATTGTTTTTTTTAGGAGGTGTTTTTTTGATTTATAAAGGAATGGGGAGAAAAATATGAACTATTATTATGATGTTTTACTTAATTTTTTAGATGGAAATGTTCAGTTTTATGAATGGGATAGTTTGGATAATTTAGAATATTATAAGAGAATACCTTTGGTGGGTGTTGATAGTAAAACTTTAAATGATTTTATTAATAATGATGTAAAAGTAGAGAAAGAATTTTTAGAGTTAATTGAAAATAAAGCGAAGAAAAAAGGAGAATGTCCTTCGTATGTAGCAATTTTTGCAGATAGAAATGGAAGTATTGCTTTAGAATTTGATAAAGATGGTAATTCTGTTTCTAGAAGTTTCTTAGAAGTCGGAGATGATTTAAATATTGTAGAAGTTTTATATACTGTGGATATAATTAAACTAGATTATGAGGTAATAAAAAAAGTAGATTATAATAGAAGTCTAAGAGATGAAAATAAAATAAAACTTATTATAAGAACTGAACTGGAAACTTTAGAGAAGAATAAAGAATATACTAAACTTAAATATTTATATATGGAATGGTTTAATAAACAGCCAAGTGATAATGAAAATATGTATAAAGTGATGAATGAAAAATTAAGTAATGAAATAGGAATAAAAGAAAAAAGAATATATGATTTAATAAAACTTAGTTATAATAAAGTATAAATTAGAAATTAATGGTAATAATAATTGTAGAAGGAGGAGACTTCATGAAAAAAGTTTATAAATTATTATTAGTAGTAGGTATTTGTCTAGTTTTAGCTGGATGTGGTTGTATGAAAAAAACTGCGAAAGGTGCAGTTCAAGATTATTTAAATCAATATAAGAATTTAAGTAGCAATGTTATAAGTAGTATGGATAATGTTGTTAATGATGAAAATTTAACTGATAGTCAAAAAGAAAAATATAGAGATATACTTAAAAGACAATATCAAGATTTAAAATATGAAATTGTAAATGAAAAATATGATGGAGATAATGCCACTGTTGAAGTTAAAATAACTGTATATGATTTATATAAAGTTCAAAAAGATGCTAATAATTACTTAACTAATAGTGGTGATGAATTCAAAGAAAATGGTGTATATAGTAATGATTTATTTATGAATTATAAACTTGATAAAATGAAAAAGGTTACTGATACAGTAGAATATAATATTACTTTTAATGTAACTAAAGATGATAAAGGTAACTATAAAGTAAATGATTTAAGTAATTCTGATTTAGAAAAAATACATGGTGTTTATAACTATGATAATGACTAGAGACTATTTGTCTCTTTTCTTTTGGGCAAGTGGCAAATCATAACTATAGTGATGTGCAACAATTATAGCATCTTCAATTTTTTCAATTAATGGTTTGTCACTTTTTTCAATGTTTTCAAAATCTTTTTGAATTCTTTGTCTTAATTCTTCATCTGGTATTGTATTAAATAAAGGTATTAGTTCAATAACTGAGGTATCATCTGGATAAAATTCTAAAGTAATTAATTTTCTTAAACATCTATATATGTTAAAGAAATAGTAATTGCCATTAAATATTTTTATTTCATGTTCTTTTATAAATTTATTAATCATTGTTAGTATATCTTCTAGTTTATGTGCATCTAAATTAGTTAAATCAAAATTATCATATATTATTTTATAAATGTGTCTTGGTTTAATCAAATGATTTTCATAGGCATATAAAGTTTGTTTTAATAATTCTGGACTTATTAAAAATGTTGCATGTTTTGCAAATTTATATGCATTTATTTTGTTTATAATTAGGGCATCAATTAAATCTCTTTGTACTATTTCAGGTAATGATAAAAAACTATTTCCTAATTTGTAAGAAAGAATTGTAAAAATTAATGTTAAATTTATGTCATCTTTTGGTATTTTGTCAAAAAAGTCATTTTCTATAGATGACCAGTTTTTGTTTGGATAATTGCTAATTGTTGAATTAAACATAATTAGGTATAGTTCATTATCTTTATCATTTTGATAATTTTTATTAACATAGTTTTTTAACCTTACTATATTACTTCCGAAAGATGTAAATTCTCTAATGTAAGCCATTTTGTTTCCCCCTTGTTAGTATTACTATTTTTTGAAAATTTTCTAATTCTTTTAATATAAGGTGTATTATTGATGTGGTAGTGTAATTTTCTTTTTCTATTTCTAGTATTTTTTCTTTTAGTTCTTTACATTTATTTTCTTTGTTTTCATTAATGATATTTAATAAAATAGCTAATTTTCTAAAAGCATCAAAACCATATATTAATCCTTTTCTATTGGCCTTTTTCATATTAAAATATAACTTGTAATAAATTTCATCTAATGTATCATTTTCTTCTATTAATATAGTATATGTTTGGTCATTAAATCTATATAGTAGTTTTAATATAAAGTTGCGATCTTCTTCTGAAAGATTTGCACTTGTTATTCTGGTTAAAATTATTTGAAATAGTTCAAAATAACTTGCAATTTGATTGTTTTCAACTATTGATACAATAAGTTCATATATTGGGCTTTCTAAGAATATTTTGGCATAATTACTATAATTTAATGGCGATTTTTGCACTAGTGGTAGTATGCTTGCTAGTTCTCCACAATATTCTGGTTTTTTACTTAAGAACTCAAGCCCTAATTTTGATGCAAGTATTGTAAAAGCCATTTGTTCGTCATATGAATAAGTAAATTCTATATTTTGCACGAATAAATCTTTAATTTTATTCCAATATTCTGGCGTGATGCTTTTTATAGATTTTTTAAATTCTGTTACTAGAATTGGATCTATGTTTTCTAATTTATCAACTTCCATAATATTTAGAATTTCGTGCTTTAGTTTTTCTAGATAATATATATAAGCTATTTGCATATAACCACCTGAATTTCTTAATAATTTTATTTTATCATGTATATGTTTTATTTACAATATTATTTTATCTATTAAATATTGTTAAAAAAAGTTCTAATTGATAGAAAAAATAGCCTTTCTTGTTGACATTTGTGTTAAAATGTGATACGATTTTAATCGTTGTGAATCAATGGGGGTTGTTGAACAATGTTGAAAATTTAACAAACTCATTGCCTTTGCAATGATTTTTTTGGGGGATAAACCAATCAATTGATATTAATTTAAAGTTTAGGGGGCCTTATATATGGGAGAATATTTAAGTAAATTAATTGAACAATTTAAAAGTGCTACAGGTGTAAATCATGTTGATATTAATTCAGAAGAATTTATAAGGGAGTTTAGTGAGTGGATTATAGCTCGTAAAAAATTGAGAAATCATTATAATTCTTTTATTGAGTATATGGATGTATATCCTAAAATTAATGGTAAAACTGTAGAAGTTGATAAAGGTATATTTGACTCTATAGCATTAGATTCGAATATGACTATGATAACACCATATCCTGATGGAGTAAATAAAGCAAAAGGAGATTTAATTAAAGCTACTTTTACTGTTTATGAAGGAATACCTGTTGTGGTGAAAAATAAAAATGGTGTTAATAATTTAGAGTTTCTTGATACATCATTTATTAATAGATTTATTACACAAAATCCTTATGATATATCTTATATTAAAAATTGGGAACAATTACATAATAAGGGACAAAATATAACTGTTGGAATATTTGGTAGTATTTATGATAAGGATATAAGTCAAAAAATAAGTGAACTTAAGGAATTTAAAAAAGGTTTTAAAGATGATAATTTTTCTGAAGATTATGTCACAGAAAACGATATGTATTGTTATGCACTTTCAAGTTCAAGAAAAGCTAATACTTTAGTTAGAACTAGATAATTTTGGTATTATAAAGGAATCATTTGTATAATGGTTCTTTTTCTTTTGATAATTTAGTAGTATTTTAATGTATTTGTTCATAATCTTTATTGGGGGATATTTATGAAAAAAGTAGTGTTTTTAATATTACTTCTTGTACCTTTTAAAGTATTTGGGATGAGTGCATCTAGTATGATAGCAATGGACTTAGATAACGATATCATATATTATGAGTATAATGCTGATCAAAAAAGACTTATTGCTAGTATTACCAAAATTATGACAGCAATTGTTACTATAGAAAACGTTGATATTGAAAGTGAAGTTGTAGTTGGTGAAGAAGTTTTAAAAGCTTATGGAAGTGCTATATATATTAATGTAGGGGAAAAGATATCTATTAAAGATTTACTTTATGGGCTTATGCTTAGGAGTGGTAATGATGCGGCGGTGGTACTTGCTAAGAATGTTGCAGGTTCTATGGAAGGGTTTGCTCATTTGATGAATGAAGTAGCAAGTAAAATAGGTATGAAAAATAGTCATTTTGTTAATAGCCATGGTCTTGAGGAAAATGATGGAAGTGCTAATCAGTCAACTGCTAGAGATATGGCAATAATAACTAAATATGCAATGAATAATGCTACTTTTAGAGAAATATTTGGCACTAAAAAATATGTTGCTAAGTCAAGTGAAAAAACTTATAGTTGGACTAATAAAAATAAACTTTTACATAGTGAAGATTATATAACTGGTGGGAAAACTGGTTTTACTGAAAAAGCGAGAAGGACACTTGTTACTACAGGTTCAAGAAATAATACAAATGTAGTAGTTGTTACTTTAAATGATGGAAATGATTTTGGTGATCATCGCAGTATGTATGAAGAAATATTTAGAAATTATGAAGCTATTAAAGTTTTAGATAAGAATAATATAAAAATAAAAGATGAAAAAGTTTATAAAGATGATATCTTGTATTTAGATGAAGATATTTATGTAAGTGTTAAAAATAAAAATGATAAGATAGATGTTAGTTATGAACTTTATGATGAGAAAAAATATTCTTCGGGTGATGTTGCTGGTTTTGTAAATGTTAAATTAAATGATAAATTGGTTAGAAAAGAAAAAATATATGTTGAAGTTAAAAAGCAAGAAGAACATTTAAGTTTTTGGGATAAACTAAAGAGGTGGTTAGGGTGGTAAGCTATATTTGGTTTTTCTTAATTGTTGTTGGTATAGTTTATTCATTTTTAACTGGTAACATTTCTGTTATAAATGAAAGCATTCTAACTAATGGAGCAGATGCTTTAGAGTTAATGCTATCTATTTTTCCTGTTATTGTCTTGTGGAGTGGCATTATGAAAATTGCTGAAGAAGCTGGAATGCTTAGAAAGTTTGCTAAAATACTTGAACCAATTTTATCTAAGCTTTTTCCAAGTGTTCCCAAGGATAATCCAGCGTTAGGTTTTATTGCTTCAAATATAGCTGCTAATATGATGGGGCTGGGTAGTGCTGCAACACCTTTTGGGCTTAAGGCTATGACAGAACTACAAAAAATAAATGATAAAAAAGATACTGCTAGTGTGCCTATGATTACATTTTTGGTTCTAAATACGGCGGGGGTTACAATTGTTCCTACGACAGTTTTAGCTCTTAGAATTGCTCATGGTTCAGCAAATCCTTCAGAAATAATTCTGCCAGGTGCTATTGCAACATTTTGCTCTTGTATTGGTGCTGTTACAATTGATTATTTTATTAGAAAGAGAGGAAAAAATTGAATATTTTATCTAAAATAGTTATACCTCTTTTTGTGGTTTTTGTTGTATTTTATGGTTTTACAAAAAAAGTTAATATTTATGATGCCTTTTTAGATGGTGCTAAGGAAGGCTTACAAATATCTTTTAATATTTTCCCAAATATTATTGCTATGGTTTTTGCTATTAATATTTTTTTAGATAGTAATTTTGTTTATGAAATTTTGAGTGTTTTTGAAGGATTTTTAATGAAGTTTGGAATACCGCTTGATATTTTACCTATGGCTATTTTAAGACCTATTTCGGGAACTGCTACGCTTGCTATTATGAATGATATATTTATCAATTATGGTCCCGACTCTTATGCGGGAAGACTTGCTAGTGTACTTCAAGGTTGTACGGATACGACTATTTATGTTCTTGCCTTGTATTTTGGCTCAATCGGAGTTAAAAAAATAAGATATTCTTTGGTTGTCGGTCTTATTGCTGACTTAATTGGTATTGTTGTTGCCTTTATTTTGACCGCTATGTTTTTTTGAAAAATGTTAAAAAATATTGCTAAAGTTATTGACATCTGTGTGAACTTGTGGTACGTTTATATTGACAGGTAATGCTGTTAGTGCTAGAGGTCGGCGTTAATCCATGCTGGTGGACACTAATATTCAGCGAGCGGCACAGGCTGCCCTCAAACCACGGTCCAGACCTAATGTAGTATTTAAGTAGTTTTCTTTTAATCGGGAAAACTACTTTTTTCTTTTATTTTAAGTAAAAAAATGGTATAATTCTATTTGAAGGAGACCAATATGGAAAGATTACAAAAAGTTATAGCATCTTATGGGTATGCATCAAGAAGAAAAGCTGAAGATTTAATTAGACATGGAAAAGTTTTAGTAAATGGTAAAGTAATAACTGAACTTGGTACTAAAGTTGAAACAAATGATATAATAAGCATAGATGGAGTAATAATTAATAAAGATGTAAAACATGAATATTATTTACTTAATAAACCTAGACAAGTAATAAGTAGTGTTACGGATAAGGAAGGTAGAATAACTGTTACTGATTTAATTAATACTGATGCTAGAATATACCCAGTAGGTAGACTTGATTATGATACTACAGGATTAATTATTTTAACTAATGATGGTGATTTTGCTAATATGCTGATGCATCCAAGTTATGAAGTAGAAAAAACATATGTTGCTAAACTTAATAAGATACTTGATAAAGATGATATAAATAAGTTAAAAAAAGGTATTGTTATTGATAATAGAAAAGTTGAAATAAAGAGATTTAAAGTTAGAAAAAAAGATAATGAAAAAAATACATCTATAATAGAACTTACTATTGTTGAAGGTAGAAACCATATAGTAAAAAGAATATTTGAAAGTATGCATATTGATGTAATGAAATTATCTAGGGTAGGTTATGCATTTTTAACTTTAGATGGACTTAAATCTGGAGAATATAGACAACTTAGTATTAAGGAAATAAAAAAATTATATGCATTAAAAAAATGTTAAGTTTGATTACTTAGCATTTTTTAGTTTTCTTCAGTTTTTTCAATAGCTGCAACTGGGCAAGATGCTATAGCATTTTCTAAGTCTTTGCTATCTAGGTTGTCACTGTTTGTAGCTTTTGATAGGCCGTCAACTATTTCAAAGTGTTCTGGATCAATAGCAACACACATTCCACAGCCAATGCAATTTTCATTTACGTTTAACTTTTCCATGTATCCTCCTTTTCTAATTATAATAAAAAGTTTATAAAAAATCAATTATTAGCCTTTAAAAAAATATTTAAATATGATATCATGATTATAGAGGTAGTGCATATGGACACAAGAATTAATAAATATAATGAAAGTGATAAAATGTCAAGGGTATCTAAAAATAGTGAGTTATATAAACAAATTAATAATAGTGAACTTGATAATTTTAATGTGCATAGTAATGCTACGGTGATTGGTAATCAAGAAAGAGAAATTGATGTTGAACAAATAAAAAAAATTCTTGATAAAAGATATAATGATAGACCTCAGAGAAGAAGTATAAGGGTTGAACCTAGAGAAGAAGTAAGTAGACTTGATAAAGAAGATACTAAAGAGTATGATTTAACTAAAGTATTAGAAAAAGCTAAGGATGAAAAGGTAGAAACTTATGAAGAAGTTAGGGCTAAAAAACTTAGAAATACTCAGTATGATATTTTAAATAATTTGAATATTGAAGAAACAGAAGAAAAGGAAGAAAACAAGATAAATCCTGAAGAAAATTTAATGAATTTGATTAATACAATTACTATTAATGAAGCAAAGAAAAAAGAAGAAGAAAAAGATGTTGACCCTCTAGATATTTTGACTGATTTAAAGGGTGATGATGATACACAAGTTTATGAAAGTATGGAAACTAGTGTTACAACGATTACTGAAATAAAAGAAAAAGAGAAGGAAAAAGAAAATTTAAATAAAGAGAATAGTAAAAAAGAAACATTAGATAATTCTTTTTATACAAGTGATTTGTTTAAGAAAAAAGATTTTGAAGATGAAAATGATTTTGTGGAAGATGATAAAGTTGGTGTGGGCATTAAAATATTAATTGCTTTAGTAATAATTGTGTTCTTAGTTGGTTTATTTTTATTTATAAAATCATTTATGTAATCATATTATTTAATATGAAAAGATTTAAGAAAAGGAAAAATTTAAAAATATCTAAAGTTATATATATAGTAGTAACTTTGATATTTTTTTTTACATATATTCTTTTTAATTTGTATAGTAAAGTTACAAGTGATAAGTTAATAGATGTAGCTTTTATTAAACTTAATGAATTTATGGAAGGATTTTTAAGTAATAATATTAATTTTGATTTATTAAAAGATGATGTTATGAAAGATATTATTGTGATTAATAAAAATAAAGAGGGAGAAATACTTTATGTTACTTATGATATGGACCAAGCTTATTATGCACTTGAAGTTGTGACACAGGAACTGGAAACAGCAATTAGTGATTTAGAAAATGGAAATAAAAGTGTAAAGTCGAGAAATATTGTTTCTGGAGGTAAAGGTATTGCTCTTAGAATGCCATTTTTTACTGGAAGTTCTAGTGTGTTTCTTTCTAATTTGGGTCCAAGTGTTTATGTTCCAGTTAATTTTGTTGGTTCTGTTCTTACAAATATTAAAACTAAAATTACTGATTATGGGATTAATAATGCTTTAGTTGAAATTTATGTTACTATTGAGCTTAAAACTGATTTGATAAGTCCAGTAAGTGAGAAAACTAATAAAATTGAATATAATGTTTTGGTAGCATCATCTGTTATTAATGGAAGAGTTCCTGAAGTTTATGGTGGATTAATTCAGAACCAAAGTCGTAATTTTTCTATTCCAATTGAATAAAATGTGTGTTATAATTTATTATAGGGTGAAGATATAGTGGATAAAGTGTTTATTAATGAAGCATTTACTAAGGCAATTAATGACTATTTAAAGAGTAGCGATAATATCCAAGGGGTTACATATAACTCTTTCTTAGTTGTGGTTTTAAGAAGTCTTGTATCCATTTATAGTGAACTTGATATAGTTAACCCAAAAGTTATGGATGATGCTGAACTTTTAAAAGATAATTTAAGTAAATTTGGTTATAGTAAAACTGATGTTGAAGTATTCTTATCAAATTTACAATTATTTTTAGATTTTGAAAAAGAAAATGAAAAGAGAAGTGTTAAAAATAAAAATCCATACTTTATAATTATTCAAAAAGAACTTGTGGATATGTTAATAAAAAAGAAACTGAACTTTTATTTAACTGAAGCTGAAGTAATTGAATTTTATGATTTGCTTTATACACCATATTCTAAAAATCCACTTAGAGTATCATATAATTTCTTACAAGCTAGTGATGTTTTAGAAGTTGATAGATATTTTAAAATTCAAATGAAAGAAAATATAAAAGTTATTTTACCTAAGGAAAAACATTATTTAAATGTAAAAGCTTATGAACTACTCAACTATAGTTTTGATGATATTAAAAATATGGATAGTAGTGATGTTGATAAAGTTAATTCACAAGTTTATGATTATTTTAAAATTAGAGAAAATGCTATTAATAAAGAATATTTACTTGATAAAGCTATTGAAGCTATAGAAAGAGAAAATAATAAAGTTACTAGTGGAAATGGTTATGTTGATATCCTTTTAGTTATTAGTGTTATTTGTACAGCTTTGATGATACTTGGTATTGTTGTGTTTATGGTTATATAGGGAGGTTTTATGGAAGTTGTTATTGATAATAAAAAATATGAAGTTATTAAAAATGAAAAAGATGCTTTGGATATAAGTGATTTGGAAGGAAAAATAACTGATTATTATGATAGTTTTGATTATATTTTAGGGGATTATGCATATGGTAAAGTAAGACTTAAAGGTTTTAATGATAAGAATAATAAATATTTTAAACCAGTAAATGATATTCAAAAGGTTGATGATTATATTGAAAAGTATTGTGCTTATGGTTGTAAATATTTTATATTGAAAATTAAAAAATAATTTGGTATAATTTAAAGAGAATAAGGAAGGGATAGAATAATATGGAAAAATTGAAAATAAATACTATGTCTGGTGGAGTATTAGAAAAACCACTTGTTACTGCTTTTAAAAGTGGTAGTGGAGAATATGTTGTTGTTGATAATGAAATGAATGGAACAATGGGACTTCCAATAATTTTGGTATCTAAGCTTGTTAATAATGCACTTAGTTTAATTCCTGATGCAGAATGGAATAGTGTTAAAGAAGCTTTAAGATTAATTATTTCTGGAAATCAAGTTGATTATATTAGTGTACCTGAAACAATTAATGCAGAAGATATGTTCTTTAAACAACTTACACTTCCTGTTGCATCTTTTGAAGCATTAAAAAATAATTATAAACCAGTTGTTTTAGGAAATGTTTCAGTGGAACCAAAAGTTCAAGTTGCTCCGGCTCATCAAAAAATTATGAGTGCACCAGAAGTAACACCTATGGCTGGACCTGTAACACCTGAAGTTACTCCAGTACAAAGTGAAGTAGTAAATCCAGTTGAAATGCAAAATGTTAATCCTGCTCCAAGTGCACCTGTTATGCCAAGTGCACCAGTAGAAAGTCAAGTTGTAGCTCCAGTTATGCCTGAAGTTGAAGTAACACCAATGCCTAATGTTGAACCAATTCCAGAACCTGTGAATGATACACCAGTTGATTTTACTGCTGATAAGGAAGCTTTCTTAAAAGCTTGTGAAAACATGTTTGATGCATTAGTTGCTAAATTTAATAATAAATAAGTAAATTAAAAATCGTTCTTTAAATTGAACGATTTTTTGTGTGTTATTTTTTATCTTTGATTATAATTTCTAAATTGTATTTGTTGGCAATATCAATTAAATCAC
This sequence comes from uncultured Mycoplasmatota bacterium, assembly GCA_900551525.1. Taxonomy (GTDB): domain Bacteria; phylum Bacillota_I; class Bacilli_A; order RF39; family UBA660; genus Onthocola_B. The sequence goes on along the minus strand of URWD01000028.1, from coordinate 2,127 downwards.
TGAAATAATATCTACTTCTTCCACATTCATTGGAATATTCCCAATACTCACTTTTATTAATACTTTTAGCAAAATCTTTTTGTGTTTGATTAGTATTTTGTCTAATAAATCTAAGGACTTCATTTGCTTTATAATTATAATAGTTCTTCAGTTACATCAGCAAATTGGATGTATTCTGGCTATGAAGAGTGGACAATTACTCCAAATTCTTCTAATTCATTTTATGTGTATTATGTACTTGCTGAAGGAACGTTATTTTCTTCATCTACATCATTTGGGGGTAATACTGGAAGTGGTGTCAGACCTACTTTTTACTTAAACTCTAATGTAAATTATATTTCTGGTGATGGAACAAGTCAAAATCCAATTAGAATTGACTAAAATAGGTCTAAAAACCTATTTTTTTTATATAATTTAGTATGAAAGAAACGCTCGAATATTATTATGGACTAGATATAGAAAGTATTGAAGAACTTGATGGTAAATATCATTTTAAGATAGAAAATCAAGATTACTTTTTTGTGTTTTATAATCGTGGGATTGAAGAATTGGAAGACATTATTAATGTTAGCAATGAAATGGTTAAAAAAGGTATAAATGTTCATAAAATACTTATAAATAGAAATAATAGTTTTTTAACAAAAGTAGGTGAGTATAATTATATACTTTTTGCTGTTAGTAATTTAAATGAAGAATATGATATATTTGATATGGTTAAAATTAGTGAAAAATTAGTGCTCAATAACAATAAATCTAATTTATATCGTAATAATTGGGGAACTTTGTGGAGTGAAAAGATAGATTATTTTGAATATCAAGTACGAGAACTTTCTATAGAAAAAGATGTTGTTAAAAATTCATTTAGTTATTATGTTGGTATGGCTGAAAATGCTATTAGTTATGTAAATAATACTAATATGAAATATGGGGGAGATGCTTATAGGATTGTTTTATCTCATCGAAGAGTATTTTATCCAAATTATAAGCTTAATTATTTAAATCCGCTTTCTTTTGTGTTTGATTTAGAAGTTAGAGATATTGCAGAATATTTGAAAGCTATGTTTTTTAAGAAAGATATTAGTTTTTGTTTAGATGAACTATCTAGTTATCTTAAAATTAGACATTTAAGTTTGTATGAATATCAAATGCTTTATGCTAGGCTTTTATATCCAACTTATTATTTTGATGTATATGAAAGTGTTATGAATAAAAATGGTGATGAAGAAGAGTTAGTTAATATTATAAAAAAGTGTGATAGTTATGAAGAATTTTTAAAAAATGCATACTTAGAAATTTCTAAGTATGCTAAAATAGATAAGATTGAATGGATTATAAATCAACATTAATAACACCTTCAAGCTCTGGAAGCTGTGCTTGGAAGAAAGAAAGTACGCCTTCATTTAAAGTGTTATCTTGAAACATGCAACTCTGACATGCTCCGGTTAATTTGACATATAAATAATTATCTTCATATTTTATGAATTCTATGTCGCCGCCATCCATGTTTAAATACGGTCTTAGTTCTTCGACCATTTTCTTTATTTTATCAGTTAATTCTTCTTTATTCATATTGCTTCACCAAAAGTATTATATAATGAAATGCTTGCTCTGTCTAGCTTTTTTTGCTATACTTAAAACATGAGAAGGTGAAGTATGAAAGTAGGGGATATTGTACTTGTTAAAGTTACTGGTATTGCTGATTATGGTTTTTTCATAGAAAAAGATGGATACACTGGACTTTGTCATATTTCTGAAGTTTCTAATAACTTTGTTGAGGATGTAAGTAAGTTTGTTAGTGTAGGTGAAGAAATATATGTTTTAATACTTGATATTGATGAAGTAAGTAAACATCTTAGAGTGTCTATTAAAGATATTTATTATATTAATTATGATGATAAAAATAGAATAAAAGAAACTAGAAAAGGATTTTTACCTTTAAAAGAGATGCTTCCTATTTGGATTGATGAAAAAATTAGAGAATATGAAAAAGAAGAATAGACTTTTGTGAGTTATAAAAAAATATCTTGAAAATTTTGATTTTTCAAGATATTTTAATTTTTTCAATGGCGCCCGATGTAGGACTCGAACCTACGACCTAACGGTTAACAGCCGTGCGCTCTACCGACT
>URWD01000027.1 GCA_900551525.1 uncultured Mycoplasmatota bacterium | reverse complement strand
TGTTGGTGCTGCAGGTAGCATCGGGGTTCATACTGTTAAATATTTACTTAGTGAAGGAAAATATGAAATAACTATATTAGATTTAAAAACTAAAGAAGTATTTAAAAGATTAAAAAGATTTAGAAAAAGAGTTAATATCTTATATGGAGATGTAACAGATAGAGTTTTAATGGAAGCATTAGTTAAAGATCATGATTATATTATTTATTTAGCTAGTGCGATGCCTCCGCTTGCAAATATGAAAAAAGGTTTAGCAATGGCCATAGACTATGGAGGTTGCGAAAATATTGTTCGTGCAATAAGTTATTATAATCCAAAATGTCATTTGTTTTTGGCATCTTCTACGAGTGTATATAAACAAATAGAAAATCCGAGTGTTAAAAGTAAACTAAAATTAGATGAATATGATTATTTTGAAAATGCTAAGATAGAATGTGAAAAATTAGTTAAAGAAAAATTAAAAAATTATACAATATATAGAATACCTTTAGTTTTATCTAATCCTCTAGAAGAAACATTCATGTATCATGGAAATAGGGATGATATAATGGATGTAATAACTAAAGAAGATTGTGCTTATGCTTTTGTAAAAGGAATAAAGTATAGCGATAAATTAAATAAAAGGACATTTGATTTAGCAAGTAGTGAAACTATTAAATATGGGGATTTATTAGATAGATTACTTGAAATAAATGGGTTAAGTTTTAAATATGTACTAAGTAGAGTTTTTTTAGAAAAAGATTATTATAGTCCAGTATGTACAGATAGAGATGAACTTGAAGAATTGTTGCATTATAGAAATGACTATATAAATGCTTATTATAATAGATTAAAATCTAAAAATAGGAAAAGAAAATTTCAAAAAATGTTAGGAAAACTTTTGGTGAATAAGAAATGAAAAGAGGAATAGCATTTTCTGGGGGAGGTCTAAGAGGGGCCTATCAGGTTGGTGCTTATAAAGCTTTTTTAGATGCTCATGTTAAAGCAGATGGTTTTGTTGGTACAAGTATTGGTTCATTTAATGCAGCGATGTGTGCTAGTGGAAGATTTAAAGAATTATATGATTTTTGGTACAATTTAGATGCTGGAGCAATTTTAGGTTTTAGTGAAAAACTAGTAAGTAAAACCAATAATGAAGATTATGATTTAGAAATGCTTAATGAGATACTTAACAATATTAAAAGCATTGTTTTAAATAAAGGAATAAGCACAATTAATTTAAGAAAGTTACTAGAGAAACTTAATATAGGTAAAGATTTATATTATAGTAATAAAGATTTTGGTTTAGTTACTGTAAGATTTAATGATTTTAAACCAAAATATTTATTTAAAGAAGAAATACCTAAAGATAAACTTAATGATTATTTAATAGCATCTTGTTTTTTACCAATATTTAAATTTGAAAAGATGATTGATGATAGTTATTACTTAGATGGTGGTTTTCATGATTATATACCAGCGAATAGTTTACTTGAAAAAGGTTATGATAAAGTATACGTCATTGATTTACAAGCTATTGGTTTAAGAAGACCATATAATGATAGAAAGAAAATAGTTGTTATAAAACCATCTAGAAAACTTGGTAGCATACTTGATTTTAAGAAAAATGATATTAGAAATAATATAAAAATGGGGTATTATGACACTTTAAGAGTCTTAAAAGAATTTGATGGTAAAAAGTATATCTTTAAAAAAAGAGGACTTTGGTATTATGAATATTTACTTAAAAGTGTAAATACTAAGGATAAAGAGGAAATGATGAAGTTTTTTGGTACTAAAAATACTAAAAGACTTGTTATTAAAGCACTAGAATTTGTGATGAAAAAAGAAAACTTTACATATTTTAATATTTATAAAGCAAAAGATGTAATAAAGAGAATAAGATATGTAGATAAAAATTATGGAGTTTATAAGTTTGTAAAAAATATGAATGTTTAAGGGAGGAATTTATTTATGGGAAGAGCTTATGAAGTAAGAAAAGCAAGTATACAAAAAACAGGAGCAGCAAAGGGAAAAGTATATACAACATTTGCTAAAGAAATATATTTAGCTGCAAAGAAAGGAAGTCCAAATCCAGAAGCAAATGTAACTTTAAAAAGATTAATTGATAAAGCTAAGAAAAATCAAGTGCCATCAGATATTATTACAAGAGCAATTGATAAAGCTAAAGGTGTTGGACAAGATGAATATCATGAAGTAGTTTATGAAGGTTTTGGACCTGGTGCAAGTACTTTAATTATTAAATGTTTAACAGATAATGTTAATAGAACAGTTGGTATGGTTAGAGCAGCCTTTAATAAAGTTAACAAATCTTTAGGAGTTACTAATTCAGTATCATATAACTATGACCATTTAGGTATTATTTCATTTAAATATGAAAATGATGATGAGATACTTGAAGTGCTACTTAACGCAGGTATTGAAATAGTTGATATTGAAAAAGAAGATGGCTATGTAACTGTTAGTTTAAATCCAAGTGATATGAATAGTGCTAAAGATGAAATAGAAAAAATAATTCCCAATGTTGATTATGAAATAGATGAAGTTGGTATGTATGCTAAAGATAAAATTACTTTAGAAGGTGAAGATAAAGAAATATTTGATAGACTTTATAATATTCTAGAGGATATTGAAGATGTTTCACAAATATATACAAATGTATCTAATATAGGTTAATATGGAAGAAAAGAAGAATAATATTTGGTTTCTTATAGCTAAAGTAGCATTAATATTTTTAGTTTTTGAAGCATTTACAAAAGTTTTCGGGGGCTTAATAGCGTCAAAACTATATTCTAGTTTACTAAATGGTAAGTATATTATATATGCTGTTAGTGAATTTGTAGTATTTGTTTTTGCTATAGTTTTACTAATAATTAGAAAAAAATGGTATATATTTAAAGAAAAGAAAATTAATTTTGGAGAATCTGTTAAGCTATGTTTACCAATTTTAGTTTTATCAGTTATTATAGCACTTGCAAACGCCACTGAATTAATTGGTACAGATGTAAATGTTAACAATTTAATAAGTTTAATTATATATGTTGTTTTAATTGGTTTATTTGAAGAAATATTCTTTAGAGGCATAATTGAAAATGAGCTTTTAGAAAAATATAGCAGTAATAAAAAAGAAATACTTATATCAATTATTATTAGTGGAGTAGTATTTGGTGCTGTACATTTAACTAATTTATTTGCAGGTCAAGATTTACTTACAACAATGATGCAATTTGTGCAAACAACAGCGATAGGTATTCTATTTGGTACAGTGTATTATAAAACTCGTAATATATGGGCAATGATTTTTCTTCACAGTTTCTATGACTTTTCAGTACTTCTTAGTGAAGTTAATCTAGTAACAGATTGTGGTTATGTAAGTAATGTCCCAATTAGCATAACAGCAGCAAGTATGGTTGCATCAATAATACTAAGCTTAATTTATTTGCTTTACTCAGCATCTATTTTTGAAGAAAAGAAAACAAAGATATATAATAATGGTATATTTATTCTTATAGCTCTTTTCTTTATATCAAATATTTTATTTGGTTTATTTGGAGCAAGTACAGAAGATTATTATGTATGTACAAGTTATGATGTAAAAGAATTTTCTCAAGTTGAAACTCATTATTATAGTTATGATGATTTTAATTATACTCTAGAAGATGGTACAATTTATCATATTTATAAAAAAGATAATAAGGCAGTACTTGAAGATAATATCGGAGTAACAAATATAACATTTGACATAGATAATGTAGATAGAGTAGTTGTTATTGATAAATATTTAATTATAATTACAAATGAGAGTGCAAATGATGTTTTATATTATAAAGACTTAAATAATATAAATGAAGAATTTAAAACATTAGAATTACCAATGATATCAAGTGTTGGATACCTTTATAGTAAAGATGATAATATGAAATATCCATTAGTAAAAAGTTATATAAATGATTTATTTGTGTTAGATGGAGATACTTTAAAGAAAGTGGAAAGTAAATAAAAAAGCTTTACAAACACGCAAGTGATGTGATATATTAGTTATGTATTATGAGATATTTCTCATTAAATATATGGAAACATTGTTGTCCATTATAGTGGTTCTCACATCCAGCTCAAAAGTGACATTAAAAGTGGGAGTACCCGAGCCATAGTGGGAATTAAAAAAAGTGGGAGTACCCAAGCCATAGTGGGAATTAAAAAAGTTGACTAGATTTTATATCTAGTTTTTTGATGAGTATTTTTCGTTTATTAATTATTTACTCTGAAAGTGTCAACTTATGTACAATCTGATATATAAAAGTAATAATTAGTGGTATAATAATTGATATAGAGGTAGTCTATGAAAAAATTTAGGTTAAGAAAGTTTTATTTAGGGGTAGTAACCTTTATAATATTATTATATATGGAAGTAACATTTAGATTACTAACTGGGAATGTGATATTTAGTAAAAATATTATTTATGTTTTAATATTCAATTTAATTATTAGTTTATTTTTTGATGGTGTTGGCAGAATTTTTAATAGAAAAACTAATAAAATAATATTTCTTATAAATCTATTTTTACTAAGCTTACTTTATAGTATTCAGTTATGTGTATTTAAGATGTTTAGTTTTTATTTTGATTTTGGTTTACTTGGGGCATCAGGACAAGTGGCATCTTTTGCAGGTGATGGAGTAGATTTAGTTATTAGAAATATCATTGGAGTTATTCTCTTATTTATGCCATTTATATTGTTTACTATTTTTAATAACATTATAGTAATTGAAAGAGAAAATAAAAAATCTATATTTATTAAAAGTGGTTTATGTTTAGTTAGTATTGGTTCATTTTATTTATTTTTACAAGTTGATAAAGATAAAATTAATTCGCCATATAAGCTATATTATGATGTAAATAATGTTGATTTAAATATTAGAACATTCGGAGTATTAGATACATTTGTTATAGATACGTATAGATTAATATTTGGTTTTGATGAAAAAATAGATATTATTATTAAAGATAATGATAGTGATATTGATAATGTTGATAATCCAGAAGAAATTATTTATGAATACAATAATTTAGATATTGACTTTATTGCTTTAATAAGTAATGAAAGTAACAAAACTATTAAAAGTATGCATGAATATTTCAAAAATGAAAGTGGTACTAAACAAAATAAATATACAAAATATTTTGAAGGAAAGAATTTAATTTTGTTTATGGCAGAAAGCTTTAATGAAATAGCTGTAAGAGAAGATACAACCCCGACATTATATAAGCTAGTTAATAGTGGATTTAAATTTAATAATTTTTATACTCCGACGATATCAAGTACAATTGGAGGAGAATTTCAAGAACTTACTGGTTTGGTAGCTGCTTCAGGATTTGTAAGTCCATGGAAAAGTGGAAATAATTATTATCCATTCGGAGTAGCAACAAGCTTTAAAGAACTAGGTTATAATACTTTTGCTTATCATGACCATAGCATATATTTTCAAGATAGATATAAATATTTAAAAGCATTAGGTTTTGATAATTTCAAAGGATGCTTTAATGGCCTTGAAAAAAGCATAAATTGTAAACAATGGCCTGAATCTGATGTGGAAATGATTAATGCTACATTTGATGATTATATAAATAGTGATAAACCATTCTTTACATATTATGCAACTGTCAGTGGTCATGGTGGTTATACATTTACACAAAGTGCAATGGCTAAAAAGCATCAAAGTGATGTAGCTAATCTAAATTATAGTGAAAAGCCTCTTGCTTATTTGGCAGCTCAAATAGAACTTGATAGAGCTTTAGAAACTTTGATAAATAAGCTAAAAGAAGCAGGAAAATTAGATAATACTGTTATTGCTTTAGTAGGTGATCATTATCCATATTACTTAAGCATAGATGAAGTAAATGAAATAGCAAGTTATAAAAAGGATAGTGTAGTTGAAGTAAATAAGAGTAATTTTATACTGTGGAATAGTGAAATGGAAACTATAAATGTAGATAAAGTAGGAAGCCAAATAGATGTTTTACCAACCATATATAATCTATTTGGGGTAAAATATGATTCAAGACTAATTATTGGTAAAGATATATTGAGTACAGAACCAGGTCTTGCTATATTTGGAAATAGAAGTTGGGTTAGTGATAAAGGTACTTATTTTGCTCAGTCAGGTAAATTTGTTTCTAAAAATAATGAAACAGTAAGTAATAACTATATAACATATATGAATAGTTTAGTTGGTGGCAGAATGAATATGAGTAAAAATATATTAACAAATGATTATTATAAGAAAGTTTTAGGTGATAAATAATGTGTGGAATAGTAGGTTTAGTTACCAAAAAAGAAAAAGAAAATACAATTAAATTAATGAGTGATAGAATAAAACATCGTGGTCCAGATGGAGATGGATATTTTATAGATGGTGATGTTGCTTTAGGTCATCGTCGTTTATCAATTATAGATTTATCTTCTGGAGACCAACCAATGTTTAACGAAGATGGTTCTGTTGTAACAGTTTTTAATGGTGAAATTTATAATTATCAAGAATTAAAAGAAGAACTAATAGCACTTGGTCATGATTTTAAAACTAAAAGTGATACCGAAGTTTTAGTGCATGGATATGAAGAGTGGCATACTGATTTACCTAAACATTTACGTGGTATGTTTGCTTTTGCTATATATGATAAGAATAAAAATGAAGTATTCTTAGCTCGTGATAATTTCGGTATAAAACCTTTATACTTTGCTAAAATGAATGATACATTTATGTTTGCATCAGAAATCAAAGCCTTTTTAGATGTTCCAGATTTTGAAAAAATATTTAATGAAAGTATATTAGAAACATATCTTGAATTTAGTTTTGTACCTACGAATGAAACTTTCTTTAAAGGAGTACATCGTTTAGATGCTGGATGCAGTCTTTTATATAAAGATGGTGAAATAAAATTAAATAAATATTTTAAATTAGATTTTAAAGAAGAGAATATGAGTTTTGAAGATGCTGTTAAAAATATTAGTGATGTTATGAAAGATAGTGTAGAAAAACACTTAATAGCGGATGTTGAAGTAGGCTCATTTTTATCAAGTGGTATAGACTCATCATATATAGTTTCTTTAGCTAAACCTGATAAAACTTATACAGTTGGTTATGAAAATAAAAAATATGATGAAACAATGTATGCTAAAGATTTAGCAGAAAAATTAGGTATTAAAAACGAAAGTAAAATAATAACTAAAGAAGAGTATTTAGAAAATATTAGTAAAATAATGTATCACTTAGATGAACCAACAAGTGACCCAGCAGCTATATCACTATATTTTGTTGCCAAACTTGCAAGCAAAGATTTAAAAGTAGTTTTATCTGGTGAGGGTGCAGATGAATTCTTCGGAGGTTATAATTATTATAGAGAAGAAGTAGATTATAAATTTTATAATAAATTGCCTTTCTGTATAAGACATGCTATTGGTAAAGTTGCTAGTATTTTTCCTGAAGGAAGAGGCTTTAACTTCTTAGTAAGACGCGGAGAAAAGTTAGAAAATAGTTATATTGGTGTTAATAGAAATTTCTCAAGTAAAATGGCCAAAAAGGTTCTTAAAAATAATTATGAATTAGAAGCCATTCATGTAACTAAAGATGTTTATAATGAATTTAAAAATTATAGTAATATTGATAAAATGCAAGCTATAGACATAAATTTCTGGCTTATGAAAGATATACTTCTTAAAGCAGATAGAATGACAATGGCATCATCTATTGAGGGAAGAGTACCATTTATTGATAAAGAAGTGTTTAAAGTAGCATCACATCTTCCATTTGATTATAAAGTTACAAAAGAAAATACCAAAGTAGCTTTAAGAGCAGCAGCTAAAGAAGTTATACCAACAGAAGCTTATAAAAAGAAAAAGTTAGGATTTCCTGTGCCAGTGCGTGAATGGATTAAGGAAGGCGACTTTAAAGAAGAAGTTGAAAAGACTTTAAATAGTGATGTTGCAAATAAATATTTTAATACAAAAATAATTAATAAGATGTTTGAAAAACATGTAAATGGTAAAAAAGATAATTACCGTAAGATATGGACAATATATACATTTATAAAATGGTATCAAGTATTTTTTGAAGGAGAGTAAGGGTTTATGGAGAGATTAAAGGTTACAAAAAGTGAAGAAGAATATCCATCTATAACTTTAAGTTATAATGATGAAGTTAGTTTAAGTATTTTATTTGCGGGAAATTTAGATTTATATTTTATGCTTGCAGGGGCTCACAAAAGTCAAAAATTTATAATTGATGAAAGTAATTTAAGAGTTTATGATATATTTAATAAGCTTTATAATGATTTAATTAATTGTAAATTGCCTTTTGAAAGTGATAAAGAAAAATTGCGTAGACTTACTAATTATGATTTATTAGTACAAAATAATATAATAACTTGGAGAAGTGATGATTATCCATTTGATATTGGTCCATCTTTTAAAATAGAAAAAGTAGATGAAAAATTTGTTATTACCTTTGATAGAGGTAAGGAAGAAGAATACATGGCAAATAAATATAGTATATCTGTAAGAATAAGAAATAGTGGGTCTTTTTATTATCCATTTAATGCAAATTTTATGACACTTTATCATGAATTATGTAATTTAGATTTAGAACAAATATATATAGATGAAATAATGGATTTAAGAAGAATAAAAAAATAAGGAGGAAGTATGGAATATGTAATTGTTGGACTACTAGCAGTAGTTATAGTGCTTTTATTAGTATTAATTTTAAGAAAAAACAATAATAGTGAAATGACAGAAAGACTTGGTCATTTTGAAGCTAACATTAATAAAGAAATTGGTGAATTTAAATTCGGCTTTTCTAAAGTATTAACTCAAGACTTTGAATTATTAAATGAAAGAATTGAAAAGAAACTAACACTAATAAATGATAGAGTTAATGAGCGTCTTGACCAAAATTTTGAAAAGAGTAATAAAACATTTATGAATGTTTTAGAAAGACTTAATAAAATTGATGAAGCTCAAAAGAAGATTGATAGTTTAAATGGTGAAATAGTATCACTTCAAGGAGTTTTAACAGATAAGAAAACTCGTGGTACATTCGGAGAAGTAAATTTAGAATATATTTTAAATAATGCTTTTGGAAGTAATAAAAATGGTATATATAAAACACAAGTTAAATTATCTACTGGGGTTATAGCAGATGCAATACTTTATGCACCATCACCACTTGGAACAATTGCTATTGACTCAAAGTTTCCTTTGGAAAACTATCAAAGAATGACCGATAGAACAAAATCTAAAGAAGAAAGAGAATACTATGAAAAGATGTTTGTTCAAGATGTAAAAAAACATATTAATGCTATTAGTGAAAAATATATAATACCAGGTGAAACAACTGATGAAGCTATTATGTTTTTACCAGCAGAAGCTTTATTTGCAGAAATAAATGCTTATCATCCAGAACTTCTTAATTATGCATATAGTAAAAAAGTATGGATTGCTGGTCCAACAACACTTATAAGTACACTTTCAATAATAAGTATGATACTTAAGAATATGGAAAGAGATAAATATGCCAAAGTAATTCATGAAGAATTAAATAAATTAAGTGTTGAATTTGGAAGATATAAAGACCGTTGGGATAAGTTAGCTAGAAGTGTTAAAACAGTAAATCAAAGTATTGATGAGCTTCATACAACTAGTGAAAAGATAACTAAAAGATTTGATAGTATCAATAGTGTTGATTTAGATAAACTTGGTTCTAAAGAAGAGCCATTAGAAATAGATATTCATTAGGCTTGATACCAAGTCTTTTTTTATAAAATAAAAAACAAAGAAATTAATTCTTTGTTCTTGTAAGTGTCATTTCTCTTTCTAAAGTATTAACTTCAGCATTAAATTTTAATAGTCTATATTCTCTGTTAGCTTCTTTAAAATGTAGTTTAAGTTTGCTACCAATCATAAGTCTATGTCTAGTACTCGGATTTTCTAACCATTTACAATCAGGATTATAATCATAATTGCCATCCAAAATGTCATCAAAATAAACAATACCTTCGATTAATTCTTTAGTTTTAACAACCATATATCTTGGAGTAATTTCTTGAATATATCCATCAAATTCCGTATCTTGACGTTTTAAAACATAATCAATCATGTAAAGTTTATTTGCTTCATATTCAGCTTTATCAGCACATCTTTCCATCATTGATGCTCTTTCACATAAACCATTAAGTGAAGTTTTAAGTTTCTCCATATCAATTGTTCCATCATATATTTTATCAATATTATCTAAAATATATTCAATAATTAAATCCATAAGTCTTCTTATTGGTGAAGTAGTTTGAGAATAAGCATTTAAAGCTAGACCATAATGCCCTTTGTTTTCGGTACTAAAATATGCTTTTTGCATTGACCTTAAAAGTAGGGAAGAAAGAATAAAGAATTCCTCTTTAGAATTTAAACTATTAATAACAGCCTGCATGACATGTGGGTCATCACTATTTTCTATAGCATCAACCCGATAGCCCATCGAAGTAATTAATTTAACAACTTCTTTTACTTTATCATCATATGGTATTTCATGGTTTCTATACACAAATTCTATACCTAAGTTATACATGTATTCAGCTAAAGCTTCATTTGTGACTACCATAAAGTTTTCAATTAACTTTTCTGCAGGTCCTTGATGACGATGCGTAACATCAAGTATAGTGCCATCATCATCTAAAATGAATTCAATTTCACTATTGCCAAAATCTAAAGCTCCATTTTCCTTACGACGATTTTCAATAATTTGTGCAAGTTCCTGCATAAGTAATAAATCATTTACAAAAGGTTCATAACCATCTGGAACAACATTATTTTCAAATATTTCATTACAATCTTCATAAGTCATTTTCTTTTTTGACTTAATAACACTATCAAAGAAAGTAAAATCTACAATTTCACCTTTAGGATTAATTTCAATTTGATATGTTTTTGTAAGTCTTTCCACATTTGGATTTAAAGAACATATGCCATTTGAAATTTGTGGATGAAGCATATGATTTACACTATCTATTAAGTAAACACTCGTAGTATTATGACAGGCTCTCATAAATAAAGGACTATTATATTTTATATAACGTGAAACATGGGAAATCGATACTTTTAATAAATAATTGCCGTTTGGTTTCTTTGTTATACCTACAGCATCATCCATATCTTTAGTATGGGCTCCATCAATTGTAACTATGTTTTCATCTGTTAAATCAACACGACCTTTTTTATCTTCTTCCGTAACTTCAGTAGGTAAGCTATAAACTTGATCAATTTCTTCTTTAGAATATCTTACTTTAAAACCATTATTATAATTTATAGCTTCAAGCTCAGCATTTACATCATTTTTATGTCCTAAAACCTCAACAAAATTAATATCATAATAATTATTATATTTTTCAGCACTTATTTTACCTAAAAATCTAGTTCCCACTGGTAATCTAAGTTTTAGAAAGTCTTTATCTGTACATTTAATCTTAATATTAGTATTACCAACCATTTTAATGTTTCCATCTTCTAAAACTTCACATACTATTTCAGGATTAGCTCTTTTAATTATTTTAACTAATGAAATGTTTTTCTTTTCCTTTTTTAAAAGAACTTTGTCGAAGGGAAGAATTCCAGATGTATTTTCATAAGGTAAAGTATAGGTAATGCCATTAAAATTAACAATATAAAAATTTTTTCTAGTTACTTCAGCAGTTGTAACAAAATAATTTGATGGCATAGTTCTATAAACTTCATATTCAGGATCATAATAAGCAATTCCTTCATTTTCTAACTCTTTCAAAGCACTCCGTAATTCTTTTTCATCAGCCTTGGTTATTCTAAGTAATTCCTTAAATGTAAAAGAAGCAGAATAAGGATTAAATAAACTATATATTTTTTCTAAATCATCAACATTATCAAGTTCCTGAGCTTTGCCAATAACTTTAACTAGTTTATAACCATCATGTTCTTTTTTAACAATTATATAATCTTTTTTCTTAGCACTAGAATTATTAACTTGCATTTCCACAAGTTCACCATTAATGCCAAAAGTAATTTTTCCATCAACAATTTTATTAACTTTTGAAACAAAAAAATTAGACGGAAACACATAATAACAATTATTAACAAAATCGTAATATATTTTTCCATCTAATTCTAATTTAAGTAAGTTTTTAACAATATGACGTTTTTGAACGTTAGTGATTGTTTTATATCCAAGGGCATTCTTAATATCATTAAGTGTTAAGCTCTTTGGATTTGGTTTAAATAATTCAACTAATTCTTTTTTCATAACATACCACCCACAACATTAATATAGTTTATTTTGAAAGTATTGTCAATAACTAATTTATTTGATAAAATTAAAAAGGTGATAAATGATGATACTTTATTTGATAAGTAATAATTTAGTGGTTGAGGATATATCATATGAAACAGATGAAAAAATAGAAAGTAAAAGAATAAATAGACCACTTTCAATCGAAGGCGAAAAATTAGCAGTTAAACTTGCAAAAAAAATAGATGCTGATATTATATATTCATCAAGTTATGCATCAAGTATTGATTGTGCTAAGTACTATGCATCATTAAAAAAGAAAGAAATTATAATAAATTCATTTTTAAATGATTTAAGACTTGGTGACTTAGGTAAAAGAAATATTAAGATGCTTAGATTTATGCAAGAAAGAAATTTTGAGTTTAAATTCAATCGCGGCGAAAGTTTATCAGATGTAAATAAAAGAATGAATATAGCCATAGATAGAATATTAAAGAAAAATAGTAATAAAAATATAGTTATATTTACTCAGAAAAGTGCTATCATGGGTTATTTGTTAGATAAATTAGAAAAAGGTTATAATTTAGATGACAGATTAATATTAAGCTTTAATGATAAAGTTATTTTAGATGATGTAGAACAGAATATTGATATAATAAAATTAGAATTAGAAAAAGGTAAAGTAATAAATTGTGAAACAATAGAAATGGAGAATTAAAATATGGAAGAAAAAGTATCAATAAATATTAGTGCAAGACATTTGCATCTAACAAAAGAAAATATAGATAAATTATTTGATCATCCTTTACATATAAAAAGAATGCTTAATCAAATTGGCAATTATGCTGCAGAAGAAGTTGTAACCATTAGAAATGGTGATAAAAAAATAGAAAATGTTAGAGTTATTGGACCAGAAAGAAATTATAATCAAGTAGAAATATCTGCAAGTGATGCAAGATTATTAGGACTTAAGCCTCCGGTTAGAAAAAGTGGTAACTTGGATGGGGCAGATATGATTACTATTGAAACTGATAAAGGTTCTATTACGGGAAATTTTGCAATAATTGCTGAAAGACATGTACATTTTAGTCCCGCAGATGCATTAAAGTATAAAGTAAAGGATGATGAAGTATTAAAACTTGAAATAGGTGGAATTAAACCAGGTGAAATAGAAGTTCATGCTAAGGTTAGTGATAATGGCTTTTATGAAGTTCATTTGGATACTGATGATGCTAATGCGTTTTTAATTAATCCAGGTGATATTGGAGTTTTGAAAAAATGAGTTTTTATATTGGAAATGTTAAAATTAATGGCCAAATTGTTGTAGCACCAATGGCTGGTATAAGCAACATGACTTTTAGAAGAATTTGCAAAACTATGGGAGCATCACTAGTTGTTGCAGAAATGGTAAGTGATAAAGCTATAACTTATGGAAATGAAAAGACTTTTGAACTACTTAAAATGAATGATGATGAAAGACCAATTAGTCAGCAAATATTTGGAAGTGATATAAATTCTTTTGTGGAAGCTGCTAAAATCGTAGAAGAAAAAATGCATCCAGACATCATTGATATAAATATGGGGTGTCCAGTGCCTAAAGTGGCAATAAAAAATCAAGCGGGAAGTGCCCTTTTAAAAAATCCTGAGAAGGTCGGAGAAATAGTTAAAGCTGTTGTAAATGCTGTAAATGTTCCAGTTACTGTTAAAATAAGAAGTGGTTGGGATGCAAATAGCATTAATGCTGTAGAAATAGCTAAAATATGTGAAGAAAGTGGTGCTAGTGCTATAACTGTGCATGCTAGAACAAGAGCTCAAGGTTATTCTGGTAAAGCAGATTGGAATATAATTAAAGAAGTTGTCCAAAATGTTTCAATTCCTGTGATTGGAAATGGTGATGTACTTTCATGTTATGATGCTAAAAGGATGCTTGATGAAACAGGATGCGCTGCAGTTATGATTGGTAGAGGTCTTCTTGGTAATCCTTGGCTTATTAAAGAATGCAAGAATTATTTAGAAAATGGATTAGAACCTGTAAAAATAAGTTATGATGAAAAACTTGATATGATGGAGTATCATTTAAATAAGTTATGTGAAGATAAAAGTGAAAGACAAGCTGTCTTAGAAATGCGCATGCATTTACTTAACTATTTAAAAGGTATGCCTGATGCAAGTAATATTAAAAATTTAGTATGTAAAGGAAAAAGAAGAGAAGAAATAATAAATATTTTAGAAAGTTATAGAAATCAAATAAAAAGCTTGTAGAAAATTAATCTACAAGTTTTTTTGATACATAATTTATCGGACCAGCACCAATTGTTATTACTAAATCTTCTTCTTTAACATTTTCTTTTAAAAATTCTACAATTTTATCAAAGTCATCTATATAAATAACATTTGGGTTTTTATCCTTTATTTTATCCACTAACATTTCTTCGGAAATATTAAAAGCATTAATTTCTCTAGCTGGATATATTTTGGCAATAATTACATGGTCAAAATTTGCTAAGACATCTGCAAAAGCATCTAAGTGTTCTTTTGTTCTTGAATAGGTATGTGATTGAAATACTGCCCAAGAAGATTTATGTTTTACACTTTTAACACTTTCTAGAGTTGTTTTAATTTCAGATGGATGGTGGGCATAATCATCATAAATATATGCACCATTATATTTTCCAAGATATTCAAATCTTCGACCAACACCATGATATTTTTCTATAGCATTTTTAATTATATTTACATCTAAAATATATTCATGCGCAAGTGCAAAAGCTGCTAGAGAATTATATATATTATGATATCCATTAATATTTAGGTTAATAGTTATTAAAAAATTATTATCTTTATATAAATCATAAGAATAATGACCTAGAGAATTACACGTAATGTTTTTAGCCATATAATTTGATTCTTTATTTATACCGTAAGTAATTACTTTAGCTTTAGTGTATTTATCTAATTCATTTGAGTTTTCATCATCATTATTCTTTACAAGATAACCATTTTCTGGAAGTAAGCTAGCATATTTATAAAATGATTTTTTGATATTGTCTAAATTTTTAAAATAATCTAAATGATCATTATCAATATTAGTTATGATAGCGCTAGTTGGATGAAAATGTAAAAATGAATCAACATATTCACAAGCTTCCATAACAAAATAATCGTGATTACCAAGATGAGTGTTGCCATTTATTTCAGGCATTATAGCGCCGACTTGAATTGTTGGATTAAGACCAGCTTCCAAAAATATTAAACTAAGCATTCCAGTTGTGGTACTTTTACCATGAGTTCCTGATACACATAAAGAATTTTTAAATTCTTTCATAAGCATTCCTAAAAATTCTGCTCTTTCAAAGACTGGTTTATCCAAAATTTTAGCTTCTTTTCTTTCTGGGTCATCTTCATGAATAGCAGCTGTATAAACTATAATATCAGCATCTTTAACTAATTCTGGGTGATGACCATATAAAACTTTAATTCCAGATTCATTTAAACTTTTAGTAATATCCGTTTCATTTATATCACTACCAGTAACTAAAACATTCATATTTTTTAGCATTAATGCAATGCTACTCATACTTATGCCTCCGATACCTATTAAATGTATTTTTTTATTATTAAACATAAAATCCCTTCCTTACATAATCTTATTATAGCAAATAAAAGAAAATGCGCAAGTAAAAGAATAAAAAATGGAAAATTTTAACAACTGAATTTTAAGATTTTTTGTATGTAAAAAGTTGATATGTCAATTTTGCGAAAAATGAAAAATAACAAAAAGTAAAAAAATGTCAAAAATTATAGAAAAGTTAAAAATGTGTATTTTTATTAGTGATTATGCGTACTCGCGTAAAATTGTTTAAAAATACGAACAACGAAAAATGGGACCAAAATTCGTATTTTTAAAATTTTGATAAAAATAAAAAGTAAATTTTCAATAGACAATTATTTTAGAATATACTATAATGAAATTGTGAAGGGAAGGTAAGTATTATGCCAAATAGGGAAGAAGAATTTTTTGAAACAATTAAAGTGGTTAAAAGAAATGGTTCTAAAGTAAGTTTTAATGGAACAAAGATAGCCATGGCAATTAAAAAAGGCTTTGATAGTATCAAAGTCACAAATGAGGATGATGACGAAATATTAAAATATTCATCAAATGATATTCAAAAAGTATATGGTCATGTAATTAAAAGAATTGAAAAGGATTATGCAGAAAAAGCAAGCATTAAAATTGAAGATATTCAAGATATAATTGAAGAAACATTAAAAAAAGACAAATATGATGATGTTTATGAAAATTTTGCAAATTACAGAGAAAATAGAACTAGAGCAAGAGAAGCATTTACTGATGATAAAAGAAGTCATAAATTTTTAAAAACACTTGAAGGTTTAGCACTTAAAAGTGCCGCAGAAGATGATGCCAAAAGAGAAAATGGAAACATAGATGGAAACTCAGCGATGGGAACAATGCTTCAATTTGGTTCTAATGTTTCTAGAGAATTTGCTAAATCATATTTAATGAAGAAAAAATTTGCTGATGCTCATGATGAAGGGTACATTCATATCCATGATATGGATTTTGAAGCTATGGGTACAACAACATGTATGCAAATTGATTTAGATAAATTATTTAAAAATGGAT
>URWD01000026.1 GCA_900551525.1 uncultured Mycoplasmatota bacterium | reverse complement strand
AGAAATATCGCGATGTTCCTAAATTTGAAATGAGTTTTGATTTTGAAGTTCCTGAGGAAGAGGAAGAAGAAGTACCAAAAATCATCAAAAGAAAAGAAATGGAAATGAAACCAATGGATGAAGAAGAAGCATTGCTCCAAATTGATTTATTAAATCATGACTTCTTTGTCTTTAAAAATATTGATGAAGATTGTGTATCTGTTCTATATAAAAGAAAAGATGGCAAATTTGGTATCATAAATGTTAAATAGTTTATAACTAGAAGCCCAAAAGGCTTCTTTTTTAGTGAATATCCTGTGAAAAAGGCCCTAAAAGCTTTTTCTTTTCTCTCACTTATGTTATAATACACATTAAGGAGAAATGAAAAATGAATTTTATAAAAAAATTATTAGACAGTGAATATAAAGAATTATGTCGCTTTGAAAAATTAGCAGAAGAAATTGAAAAATTAGAGCCTGTTATGCAAGCTTTAAAAGATGAAGATTTTAAAGATAAAACTTTAGAATTTAAAGCTATGCTTGAAGATGGAAAAACACTAGATGATATTGTAGTTCCAGCATTTGCTTTAGCTCGTGAAGCTGCATATCGTGCTATTGGTGAAAAACCTTTCCATGTTCAAATTCTTGGTGGTTTAGCAATCCATTATGGTAACATTGCTGAAATGAAAACTGGTGAAGGTAAAACTTTAACAACTATATTGCCAGCATATCTTAATGCGTTAAGTGGTCAAGGTGTACACGTAGTAACAACCAATGAATACTTATCAAGCCGTAATGCTGAATGGATGCGCCCAATCTATGATTTATTAGGTGTATCAGTTGGTATAAACTTAAGAGAATTATCACCAAAAGAAAAACAAGAAGCATACAATGCTGATATAACATATTCAACAAATAATGAAGTTGGATTTGACTACCTTAGAGATAATATGGTAGTAAGAAAAGAAGATAGAGTTCAAAGAGGACTTAACTTCTGTATAATCGACGAAGTTGACTCAATTTTAATTGATGAAGCGAGAACTCCATTAATCATAAGTGGTGGACAATTTAATACCAATAGTCTTTATATCGAAGCAGACAGAGTTGCTAAAAGATTAAAAGAAGATGATGATTACACAATAGATTTAAAAACAAAGAGTGTATCTTTAACAGCTGAAGGTAGTAAAAAAGTTGAAAAGTTTTTAAACATAACAAATCTTTATGATTTAGATAATACAAGTTTAGTTCATCATATTAATCAAGCTTTAAAAGCTAACTATGGTTTTAAAAAAGATATTGATTATGTTGTTGATAATGATGCCATTATAATTGTTGACCCATTTACGGGACGTTTAATGCACGGAAGACAATACTCTGAAGGACTTCATCAAGCCATCGAAGCCAAAGAAGGTGTTACAATTAATACCGAAACTAAGACAATGGCAACAATCACATTCCAAAACTTATTTAGAATGTATAATAAACTATCAGGTATGACAGGTACTGCCAAGACTGAAGAAGAAGAATTTAGAAATATTTACAACATGTATGTTATTAGAATACCAACTAATAAACCAGTAATTCGTGAAGATTTACCAGACCTAGTTTATTCAGGTGAAAATGGAAAATATAAAGCAATTATAAATGTTGTTAAAGAAATTCATGAAAAACATCAACCAATTCTAATTGGTACAATTTCAGTTGAAGCCAATGAAAAATTAAGTAAATTACTTACTAAAAATGGTTTAAAACATGAAGTATTAAATGCTAAGAATCATGAAAGAGAAGCTGAAATAATTGCACATGCTGGTGAAAAAGATGCCATAACACTTGCAACAAATATGGCAGGTCGTGGAACAGATATTAAACTAGGGGAAGGTGTTCGTGAAATCGGGGGACTTTATGTAATTGGTACAGAAAGACATGAATCTCGTCGTATTGATAATCAGTTACGTGGACGTTCAGGACGTCAAGGAGATCCAGGAACAAGTCAATTCTTTGTATCGTTCGAAGATGATTTAATGCGCCGTTTTGGTACTGAAAAAATAAAAAATATGCTAATAAGCATGGGCATTGAAGGAGATCAAGCAATACGCTCTAAAGCATTAACAAGAAGTATTGAATCAGCTCAAAAGAAAGTTGAAGGAAATAACTTTGATTATCGTAAAAGTTTACTTGACTATGACAATGTATTAAATGAACAAAGAGAAATAATTTATGCACGCCGTAATGAAATATTAGATGAAGAAAGTATCCATGATACTATTATTGAAACATTTAAAAATACAATAACAAATTTAGTAGATAGTCATATTCCACCAGAAAATTGTTTGACAGAAAATGATTTATCTGAAATAGCTGAATATGTAAATACAAACTTCTTAAAAGGTGAAGAATTAAATCCAAAAGTACTTGAAGGCATGAAAGAACAAGAAGTTATTGACCACATAAGTGAACTTGTTATTAAAGATTATGAAAAGAAAATGATATCATCACCACTTATGAATGATTTTGAAAAAGCTATTTCACTACGCGTTATTGATACAAGTTGGGTAGATCACATGAGTGCTATGGAACACTTAAAAGAAGGTGTTGGTCTTCGTGGATATGGTCAAGCTAACCCTGTTCAAGTTTACACAATGGAAGGCTTTGAAATGTTTGATAACTTACTAAACAAAATAGATAATGATATTGCCTTATTCTTACTTAAAGCAGAAGTTCGTCAAAATGTTGAAAGAAAACAAACTTTAAAAGGAACAGCAAATGATGGTAAAGAAAAATTAAAGAAAGAACCCAAAAGAGTTAGCCATAAAATAGGTCGTAATGACCCATGCATCTGCGGCTCTGGAAAGAAATATAAGAATTGCTGTGGTAAATAAAAATAAAAAGATCAACAGGAATGTTGATTTTTTTAGCATGTATTATTTCTAAATCTTTTATAGTTTGATTTACTAAGAAAAACAAACAAGTTTCTAAATTCTTTGCAGAATTATATACATGTACAATAAAGCTTATCATAAACTCTCCTTTTTATAAATTATTTAATAGTTTAAATTTAAATATCATTTTTTCAAACAATATAATTATAACATGATGTTTATAAACAAAAAAATATTAAGCATGTTGCTAAATATTAAATTTCATAATATAATTTTCTTGAAATAAATTAAAACTAGAAAGAAGGAAACAGAAGTGAAAAAAAAAAGAGAAAAATTCTTATCATCAATATATATAATAATTAAAAATGAAAAAGAACAAGTACTTTTACAAAGAAGACAAGGAACAAAATTATGGCCTGGATTTTTAGCTTTACCTGCAGGTCATATAGATGAAGGAGAAAATGCATACGAAGCATTAGTGCGTGAGGCAAAAGAAGAATTAAATATTTTAATTAATCTTGACGACATAATAGATACATTCGTAGTTAATAGAAAGAACAAGTCATTGCCATCATACTATGATGTATATTTTGAAATAAATAAATTTGATGGGGAAATAATTATTAATGAACCAGAAAAATGTAGAGAATTAATCTGGGCAGATATCAACAACTTGCCAACAGATATGATAAAGTTTGAAAAAGAAGCAATAAATAATAATTTAAATGGTGTAAAATTTAGTGTGTCCTATGCAGATAACGAAGAAAAATTATGATTGTTATATGAGAAAGTTATATTTAAAATTTGTTGATAATTGTTTAATTATCAGCATTTTTGGGTTTTAAGTTAAATTATATTGTGGCTAAAAAAAATTAGTGTTATAATTAAGTTGATGAAAAAATGATAGGTTTATGAAAGTAAGAAAAGTAGACCAAGAATATTTCAATAAATTGTTAGAAAGAATATAATTAATTTGATAGAATTTAACAAACTAAAATAAAGCAAAAGGAGATATAGAATATGGAAATAACAGATGAAAAAGAAGTCATAGAAAGAATAATTAATTTAATAAATGAATTGCATCCAGCTAAAACACCAAGGATAGACCTGCATACTCCAAGTTTTAAAAGACCATCGACAGATATAGAAATCAATCTGGTTGAAAATGACAACATGCCATATACATTTATTAATATTTTAGATGGAACTGAAAGTTTTAAACAAAGTGTACCAAAAGGTGAAATATTAATAGATGCTTTCTTAGACACAAAAATTTTAAAAAAGTTAATAGATTATATACTAACAAATTTTCCAATAGTATACAGCTTTAATGTGAATGAGTATTCAATATCCATTAATTTTTCATTTTCTAAAAATAATGGTTTTTACGAAACATCAGGATTATCATTAGAAAATGTTAATTTAGAAATTAGCATCAGAGATTTAAAACTAAAAAATAAATTAAAAGAGTATTTAATATTTATAATTAGTACATACGAAAGTGTATTAAAACAAACATCATTTTGGCAAGAAAATATTCAAAAATACAAGAAAAAAATACTATTTGAAATGGAGTACAATTATATAATTGATTTCATATCTCATTTAACTGAAGATGAAATAAGAAAATTATTAGCAAACATTTCTAATGAAAGATTTATAGAAGTAATGAATGAATTGACTTCAAAAGATGCAAAATTAGAAAGATTAAAATAATAAATGTGTTGATATCTTAATAGTTATCAACATTTTTTTGTTTTAGCAAAAATTAAATGTGCGTACAGATAATAATACAATCTTATTTTTTTTATCTAAATTAAAATATATTAATATTATAGTGCCAGACATAGAATACTAAAAATCTTTTATCAAAAGTATCCTTGAGTTTAAGTTGGAGTGTAAAGAATAAGAAATATCAGTCAAAAAAATCTAAAAAAGCTTTTAGGATACATTTTTTCATGGTATAATATCTCTGTTAATTATGATATTAACGAGGTGTTACAATGATAAAAAAGAAAGTTCAAAATAAAGAATATTATAAAAATTTAAATATAATAAGAGTTATATCTTGTATAGCTGTATTATTCTATCACTTAGGCATATTAAAAGGAGGTTACTTAGCTGTATGTACTTTCTTTGTTTTAAGTGGATACTTATCATGTAAATCAGCATTTAAAAAAGAAAAATTTTCATTAAAAGAATATTACAAAAATAGATTTATAAAGTTATATATTCCTTTATTAATTGTAGTTTTTATTTCTGTAGGTGTAGTATCTTTATTTAAAAATATTTATTGGCTAAGCCTAAAATCAGAAACAACATCCGTATTACTTGGATATAACAACTTTTGGCAAATAAGTGCTAACTTAGATTATTTTGCAAGACATGTTGACTCACCATTTATGCATTTATGGTATATAGCAATACTTTTTCAATTTGATTTAGTATTCCCGTTTATTTTTAAAGTTTTAAAAAAACTTGGTGATAAAGTAAACAAAAAATTACCTTGTGTTATAACTCTAGCTTTATCAATAATAAGCATTATATATTTTTTTATGTGTTCAAAAAGTACAAATTTAATGAGTGCTTATTACAATACTTTTGCCAGAAGTTATTCCTTATTACTAGGTTTATGCTTAGGATTTTATCATTCATATTATGGTTTACTAGTCCCAAGTTATGTAAAAACTAAACCATTACGCAAAGTAATATTTGCATTATACACACTTATTTTAATACTAGCATGCATTTTAATTCCATCGACATCAAAATTCTTTGCAATAAGTATGGTTTTAATAACAATTATTTCGTGCCGTTTAATAGATTATGGAACAATTGATAAAAAAGAACTAACTAAAACGGATAAAGTATTAAAATTCTTTGCTAATATTAGTTATGAGATATATTTAGTACAATATCCAATTATATTTTTATTCCAATACATTAATATAAACCATTATTTAAAAACCCCATTAATTATAATATTTGTACTAATACTTTCATACATATTACATATAGTGACAAATAAAGGAGAAAAGATGAAAAAATTAAGAGTAATATTAATAGTAATTGTTTTAGCATTATCAAGCTTCGGTGCTTTCAAATACATCACAGCAAAATCACATGAAAAAGAAATGAAACAATTAGAACTAGAACTAGCAGAAAACGAAAAAATAATGTTAGAAAAACAAAAAGAATATAAACTACAAGAAAAACAAGATGAAGAAGATTGGACAAAAGAACTTGAAAAATTAGATGATACAAGCAACTATGAGCAAATGGTTAAAGAATTGCCAGTAACATTCATCGGTGACTCAGTTATGCTCGGAGCCATGAACAATTTAAAAGCAATGTTTCCAAACAGTTATTTTGATTCAAAAGAGTCACGTTCAACTTATGTAGGTTATACTATAATTAAAGAATTAAAAGAAAGTAAAAAACTTGGTAACCCTGTAGTTATCCACCTAGGAACTAATGGTGATTGTAAAAATAGCTGTAAAGAAAGCTTAATGGATCTACTAAGTGATAGAACTGTTTTCTGGATTAATACCACAAATTATACTAAAGTTAATGATAGCTTAAAAGAACTGGCTACAAAATATAACAATCTTCATATTATTGATTGGTATAGCCTATCCGAAGGCCACAAAGATTGGTTCTATGCTGATGGTATTCATTTACCTCCAACAGGTAGAAAAGAATATACAAATATTGTATATAATGCTATATTAAATGTCTACAAAGAAGAATTTAAAAATAAAAAAGCGGAACTAATCAAGGCTCATCAAGAAGAATTAAGAAATAAAATGGCTTTCTATGGTAATGATATTCTATTTTATAACTTTGAAACTCTTCAAACAAATTATGCCGACGCTAAGTTTATAGTTAACAAAGATTTTAGTTATAAGTCCTTAAAAGAAAGTATAGAAAAAAGTATAAGTGAAAATACATTATCTAAAAAAATAGTAATAGCATTTGATAATTCAACAGTTATTTCCACAAAAGAATATCAAGAACTTATAGAATTATGCAAAGATAGTAAAATATATTTAGTTTCAAGTGGTAAACCTCTAGATAGTCTAGGAAATTATGAAAATGTAACAATAATTAATTTTTATAACAAAATTCAAAAAAATAAAGATTATTTAATGGCAGATGGTATTCATCTAACAGAAAAAGGTAATGAAGCTTTAAATAAGCTTTTAAATGACACTTTAAAAGAAACAGAAAAGTAAAATAAAAATACATATCACTTCAAAAGATATGTATTTTTTTGTATATTCTTATATATATTTATAAAGTGTTTCAGAAATATTAACTAATTTAAATAGTTTTTTAGAAGTTCATTTTAACACTTATAATAACAGCGATTTGAAAAAGAGTTTATAGATAAATTAAGAACTAGAAATGGAAATTAATCTTTCAAATTGGTTTAAAGGAAGAAAAATTTCATCATGGAGAGATAAACTTGATATACTTATTCATAGATTGAATATATCAACTCCGACAGAACTCTTAGATAAAGCTTTTGGTTTATCTCTTTAAGACCAATATTGGCTAAAAACCTATGGTTTAAAAGTAAATTATGATGATATAAACTTTTTTGATAATGACTTTGATTATAGTGAACTCTTAGAAGCTTCTCTTTCTAAAAATAGTAATAACATTGTAAAAGAAGAATCGCTAAAAACTCCAAATAATACGACAGATGAAATGTTAAAAAAAGATGAAGAAGAGATGCATATCTCAGGTGAAGGAAGATTATTCTACGAAGCTAAACTTTTTGAAAAGTAGTAAAAAATATAAGAAGAATTGATATACAAAAGTTAGATGACCTTCCAAAGTGGTTTGATGATACTCTTCATAGTTATCAACATTTAACCAAATATTCTGACACAAGAATAAATAGATTATGTACTATTTTAAATAGGCAAATAAATAAATTAAAAAAACTAATTCAAGAATCTGGTGAATAATACACCAATTCTTTTTCTATTTACCATTATTATTCTTGACTTGAAGGTGCTAATCTTCTATAATTTTTGAGTAAGGAAGTGATACCTTTGAAAATAGAAAATTTATGTATGTCTTTTGGTACTCAAGTTATATTTGATAATGTATCATTTCAAATAAATAACAATGATAAAGTAGGTATTATTGGTGTAAATGGAGCAGGCAAATCAACATTATTTAATATACTTTTAGGCAACTTAACATCAGACTCCGGAAACATAACTTTAGATACCAAAATAAATTTAGGTTATTTACCCCAAGTAATCATGGAAGATGCATCAAGTGAAGATGAAACAGTATTTGATTATTTGCTTGAAGGAAGGCCTATCAAAAAATTAAAAGAAGAATTAACTAACCTTTATGATATAATAGCAAATACTCAAAATGAATATGAATTAAAAAAATATTATAAAAAGATAAATAGAATAAACGAACTTTTAGAATATTATGATGAATACAATGCAGAAAGCATTCTTTTAAAGATTATAAGTGGTATGCAAATTAATGATAATTTACTTGATTTAAAGCTAAAAAACATCTCCGGAGGTCAAAAATCCAAAGTAGCATTTGCTAAACTTTTATATTCAAATCCTGAAATAATGCTTCTAGACGAACCCACAAACCACTTAGATTTAGACACTAAAGATTATATAATTAATTATCTTAAAAACTATCATGGGATAATTTTAGTTATATCTCACGATGTAGAATTTTTAAATGCAGTTACTAAAAAGACACTATATGTAGATAAAATGAAACATAATATAGAAATTTACAATGGAAATTACGAAAAATACATGAAAATTAAAAGTGAAAGAGATTTAGCTAAACAAAGGTTATATGAAAAGCAACAAAGAGAAGAAGAAAAACTTAAAGGTATAATAGCAAAATATATTCGTGGTAATGAAAAGAAAGCTAATATTGCTAAAGATAGAATAAAAAAATTAGAAAAGCTTGAAACTCAAAAGATAGAACTTGAGAAGAAAAATAAATATACTAAATTTAATATGAAAATAAATAGACCAAGCTATAGCATTCCAATTAAATGCAATAATTTAACATTTGGTTATGATGAAGAAAATTTATTATATGAAAATTTAAATTTTGATTTAACACGTGGAGAAAAACTCTTAGTAGTTGGTGAAAATGGTATAGGTAAAACAACATTACTTCGTTTAATAATGGGATATTTAACTCCGATTGAAGGCAGTATTGAAATAACAGATAAAACTGATATAGCATATTATGCACAAGAACATGAAATTCTTGATAATAACAAGACAATATTAGAAAACTTTGCAAACTTTGGCTTAGCCGATTATGAAATAAGAAGAATGTTAGGTAGTTTCTTATTTTCTGGTGATGATATTTTCAAGAAAGTAGAAGTTTTATCTCCAGGGGAACGAAGCAGAGTAGCTTTAGCTAAAATATCTTTAACTGGTGCCAATACCTTACTTTTAGATGAACCCACAAACCATTTAGATCCTATGACTCAATTAATAATATCAGAAACATTTAAAAACTACGAAGGAACAATGCTCGTAGTTTCTCACAACTTAGATTTTGTTGATAATTTAAATATAAATAGAATGCTCCTTCTTCCAAGTGGACGCATCACATATTATGACAGAGATATTGTCATGCATTATGAAATGCTTGAAGAAAAAAATAAAATAGTAGATAATCTAAACAAAGAATACTTCCAAGAAAATATGATAAATAGTAACTACTAAGAAAGAGGCTCTTCGAAATCTGGTGGGGAATAAAAATTGAGTAAAGCCAATTAAACTAAGTAGCAAAAAGTTACTTAGTTTTTCATTACTAGTTTTTTTAAAAAATATATGTTAAAATACTTGTGAAAGGAAATTTATATGAAAGAAGAATTACTAACAAAACTAGATGAATATAAAGAAAAATTAGCTTCTCTATGGAGGTATCTTTGACTTACCTAAAAAAGAAGAAGAAATCAAAGAATTAGAAGACCTACAAAAAGCTGATGACTTTTGGCAAAATGTTGATAAAGCCAATGATACCAACAAAAGATTATCTAATTTAAAAAAAGAAGTTACATTATATAATAATTTAAAAAAATCCATTAATGATAATTTGGAACTTCTTAAAGAAAATGAAGATGAAATAATCATGTTAATAAGTGATGAGTTGTTAACACTTGAAAATGAAATTAATGAGTTAGAAACATCCGTTACCTTAAGTGGTGAATTTGATATTTTAAATGCATATTTAGAAATTCATCCTGGAGCAGGTGGAACAGAGTCATGTGATTGGGCATCAATGCTAGCTAGAATGTATGAAAGATTTTGCGAAAAAGAAGGTTACAAATGGGAAATTGTTGATGAGCAAAAAGGTGATGAAGCAGGAATAAAAAGCATAACTCTTAAAATAAGTGGAGACTACGCTTATGGATACTTAAAAAAAGAAGATGGAGTGCATCGCTTAGTTAGAATTTCCCCGTTTGATGCCGGAGCTCGTAGACACACCTCATTTGCATCTGTTAGCATTATGCCAGAAATCAAGAAAGAAATAAACATTGAAATTAAAGAAGAAGATTTGAAAATAGATGTTTATCACTCAAGTGGAGCTGGAGGCCAATCAGTAAACACTAGTAACTCAGCGGTACGTATAACACATTTACCAACAAAAACAGTAGTTACTTGTCAAAATGAAAGAAGTCAGCTAAATAACAAAGAACAAGCCATAAAAATGTTAAAAAATAAATTGTATATGCTGGAATTTGAAAAAGAACAAGCAAAATTAAATGCTTTAAAAGGAGAAACTTCTAGTATTAACTTTGGAAGTCAAATAAGAAGTTATATTTTAGAACCATATAAAATGGTCAAAGACCATCGAAGTAATTATCAAAGTAATGAACCAGAAAAAATACTTGATGGTAATATAAAAGAAATGCTTGTATATAATTTAAAGGAGTTGCGATGAAAAAGGTTATTGATTTTTTAAAAGAAAATTTAGATAAAAACGCATCTATAGTTGTAGCTTGTAGTGGTGGCCCTGACTCAATGTGTCTTCTTGATTTAGTAACAAAATTAAAAGATGAATTAAATCTAAATATAATCGTTGCTCATGTCAACCATAAATTAAGAAGTGAAAGTGAAGAAGAAGCTAAGATGGTAGAAAACTATGCAAAAGAGAATAACATAACATTTGAACTTTTAGAAATAACTGATTATATAAATGGAAACTTCAGCGAAGAAGATGCCCGCAAGAGAAGATACAAATTTTTTAATGAAGTTATAGAAAAATATCATGCGAGTTTACTTCTTACTGCTCACCATGGTGATGACTTAATTGAAACAATTTTAATGCGTTTAACCAGAGGCAGTAACCTAAGTGGATATATTGGGATTAAAGAAATATCTCAGAATGAAAACTATAAAACCCTAAGACCACTTTTAAGTATTACAAAAGATGAAATTATAAACTATTTAAAAGAAAATAATGTTCCGTATAGACTAGATAAAACTAATGAAGAACTTAAACATACGAGAAATCGATATAGACACATAGTTTTACCATTTTTAAAGAAAGAAAATCCTAAAGTTCATGAAAAATATTTAAAATTTTCTAAAGAACTAATAGAATATGATAATTTTGTTAATACTTATATTAGTAATAATAAATTTATTGTGGATAACTCTATAGTTATTAACAAAGTTTCGAATGAAACAGATTTTATTAAAAGAAAGTGTTTAGAACTTTTAGTAAAAGATATTCAAAGTAATGATTATTTTGATATTTCAGATGAACAAATGAGTAATTTGATGAAGTTATATAATCAAAGTAATAAAAGTATTGATTTAAATAATAATTACATGGGTATAAATAGTTATGGTAAAATATTTATTAAGAAAAAAGAAAATAAAGTTCTTAATGAAATTGTTCTTGATAAGGATATTAAATTAGAAGATTATATTTTTTATTATAATAGTCAAGATGGTGATAACTCAAATTCGTGTATTTATCTTAATACTAGTGAAATAACTCTTCCATTAAAAATAAGAGGCGTTTTACCAGGTGATAAAATGAAAATAAAAAACTTAAATGGTAGTAAAAAAATAAGTGATATTTTTATAGATAGCAAGGTTCCAAAAGATAAAAGAAGTACTTATCCTATTCTAGTTGACAGTCAAAATACAGTTTTATGGGTGCCAAATTTAAAAAAATCACAATTTTCTAAAGACAAATCACAAAAATATGATATAATAATAAGATGTAAGGCAAGGTGAATATATTAAATGAATGTAAAAACAAATAAAAATGATAGTTTTAAGAACATATTACCTTATATAGTTCTAGCAGGTATAATTGCAATTGTACTCGGTGTTTTAAACTTGCAAGGTACGAAAGTTCATGAATTAAAAACTGGAGAACTAATTTCAGAACTTGAAAATAAAAAAGTAACTGAAATAACAGTAACTCCGAAAAGTAATGAAAGTATTTATGTAATCACTGGTAAACTAGACGGTTACAAAAAAAGCGAAAGTTTTCAAGCTAAAGTAGTTGGATCAGAACTTGACTCAGTTTTAACATTAATTAAGACAAATGAAATTAAAGAATATGATACTAATTCCGATCCAGGAGAAAATATTTTTCTTTATATATTAGTAAATGTATTACCTCTAGTATTAATGGTAGTTATTATGTATATTCTATTTACTAAACTAGCAAATTCAAATAAAAATTCAATGGATTTTGGTAAAAGTAAAGCCCGTTTAAGTAATGAAAATGACAAAAAGAGCTTTAAAGATGTAGCTGGTTTAAAAGAAGAAAAAGAAGAAGTTGAAGAATTAATAGATTTCTTAAAGAACCCTAAAAAGTTTGAAAAAATGGGAGCAAGAATTCCTAAAGGTGTTTTATTAGTAGGCCCTCCAGGAACAGGTAAAACATTACTAGCTAAAGCAATTGCTGGTGAAGCTAATGTACCATTCTTCTTTATAAGTGGTTCAGATTTCGTAGAATTATTCGTAGGTGTTGGTGCATCCCGTGTTCGTGATATGTTCAAAGAAGCAAAAAGGAATGCCCCATGTTTAATCTTTATAGATGAAATTGATGCTGTAGGTCGTCAAAGAGGAACAGGCCTTGGTGGTGGACATGATGAAAGAGAACAAACATTAAATCAATTACTAACTGAAATGGATGGTTTCGGAGAAAATGAAGGTATCATCATTATAGCTGCTACAAATAGACCAGATGTTTTAGACCCAGCATTACTTCGTCCAGGTCGTTTCGATAGACAAGTAACAGTTAGTCTTCCAGATGCTAACGAACGTGAACAAATATTAAAAGTTCATGCTAAAAATAAAACATTAGGTAAAGATGTTAACTTAAGTAATTTAAGTTTACGTACACCAGGTTTCTCTGGAGCAGACCTAGAAAACTTACTAAATGAAGCAGCACTTCTAACAGTTCGTCGTAATAAAAATGCAATTACAATGGATGAAATAGATGAAGCAACAGACAGAGTTTTACTTGGACCTGCTAAAACAACTAGAAAAATAACTGATAAAGAAAAGAAACTTGTATCAATTCATGAAGCGGGACATGCTGTAATTGGTATAAAACTTGAAGATGCTCAAGAAGTTCATAAAATAACAATCATTCCACGTGGTATGGCAGGTGGTTACACAATGATGCTTCCAAAAGAAGAAAAAATTGCTGTAATGACTAAAGATGAATTGCTTGCACAAATCACAGGTTTACTTGGTGGACGTGTAAGTGAAGAAATGTTCTTACATGAAATTTCAACCGGAGCAAGTGATGATTTCAAGAAAGCAACACGTATTGCAAGAAGTATGGTAACTGAATACGGAATGAGTGACTTAGGTCCAGTTCAATATGAAGAAAAGAGCGAAAATGTCTTTTTAGGAAGAGATTATGCTAAATCAAGAGATTTTTCAGACCAAGTAGCATTAGAAATTGATGAACAAGTTCGTAAGATAATCGAAGATTGTTATGCAAAAGCTAAGAAAATCATCAGTGAAAACAAAGATTTAATATTTGCTTTAAGTGATGCACTAATGAAATATGAAACAATTACTAAAGAACAAATTGAGTCAATAGTTGCTACTGGTGAAATTAAACCAATCGAAGAAATCGAAAAGGAAGAAAAAACTGAAGAAGTCAAAGAAACAAAGAAAAAAACTAGAAAAACAAAGGAAGAAGATAAATAATTATTGCAAAGTTCATAAACTTGTGATAGATTATTAATGAAACGGATGTGTTAAAATGTTAGAAAATATATTACTTGTAATATCTGTATTACTTATAGCTATAGTTCTTTTACAAGGAAATAAAGCTAGTGATGCTGGTGGAATTATAACTGGTGGTAACGAAAATTTATTTGGACACCAAAAAGAAAGAGGATTAGAACTAGTAATAAGTAGAATAACTTTAATCCTAGGAATTCTATTCTTTGTAATATCTTTAGTATTATTCTTAAAATAGTGGTTTACCACTATTTTTTTTATACCTGACAAAATGACGACAATTAATCTGATTTCGCCAAAAAACACATTTTTTGTCTGAATTAAAAAAATACGCGCCAATTTGACGGGTATTATAATAATTCCGCCAAAAAATGCATTTTTTGGCGGAATCAACTTGACTAATTAAAAAAAGTTTAGTATTATACTAATAAGAGGTGAAACATAAATGTCACAAATTTTAGAAAAATTACCATTAAAAAATAATATAGAAACTGCAAGAATTTTAAAACAATTATCTATTACTAGTAGAGCCTTAGCAGAATTAAAGGGAATTGCAAAAATAATGCCAAACCAAAACATTCTTATAAATGCTATAATGATAAATGAAGCAAAAGCAAGTTCTGAAATAGAAAATATTGTTACATCACATGACGAAATATATAAAGCAATGGTAAGACCATACAATTCAAATCCATATGCTAAGGAAGTAATTGATTATCGAAGTGCTATTTGGAAAGGCTATAGAGAATTAAAGGAAAAAGGGTATATATCTTTAGATTTAATAAAAAAGGTACAAGAAAAAATAGAACATAATACTGCAGGTATAAGATGTACTCTTGGAACAGTTATAAAAAATAGTAAAACAGATGAAATAATTTATACTCCACCGCAATCAAAAGAAGAAATACTTGATTATTTAAATAATCTTTTAGATTACATTAATATAAGTGATGAAGTAGACCCATTAATAAAATTAGCAATAATCCACTATCAATTTGAAAGTATTCATCCCTTTTATGATGGAAATGGAAGAACTGGAAGAATAATAAATATATTATATTTAATTGAAGAAAATTTACTTGAAACACCAATACTTTATTTGAGTAAATACATTATAAACACTAAAAATGAATATTATAGATTGTTTCAAGAGACTCGAAAGACTAACGACTTTGAAGAATGGATTATTTACATTCTAAAAGGAATTGAAGAAACAGCTCTAGGAACAATAAAAATAATAAATGCAATAAGTGAAGAAATGTTAAAAGTAAAAAATGAATTAAGAATAAAAACTAAAATATATTCAAAAGAGTTATTAGAAGCAATGTTTTTTGAATTTTATACTAAAACATCTTATATTGAAAAAACATTAGGAGTTTCAGAAAGAACAGCGCTAAGATACCTAAATACTCTAGTAGATACAGGATTTTTAGTATCTGAAAAAATGGGACGTGAAAGAATTTATAAAAATCAAAGGCTATTTGATATTATAAAACAATTTGAAAGTACTATATAATATTCGACAAAATGACGGCAATTAATCTAATTCCGCCAAAAACAATGATTTTTGTCTGAATCAAAAAAATACCCGCCAATTTGACGGGTATTATAACAAAAAATGCACTTTTTGTTTGAAAAATATAAAAGTGGGTCCGCTTTTCGCCAAAATGTTGATTTTTGGCATATTTAATGAGTTAAATAATCATTCAACTCAAGCAAAAAGTCTAAAATTATATAATGCGTTATACAAACAAGAACTTGGAATAAGAATAAGTGCGAATAATTTTGATATCAATAATAATATAAAAAAAATTCCATTATATGTAGTCTTTTGTTTAAAAAATAATATTTAGGCTTGCACACCTCGATTATATTTAATATTGTATGAAAGTGTGGCCGATATATATGGTAACGAGAACTGAATATGTTGTTATAGAAAAAATGAAACTTAAAAAAGTATTAACATTTGATGATATTAAGCATATCATAGACAGAAGTAAAGAAACCACTCACAAATTTATAATGAATATGATAGAAAAACAACTCATTAAAGAAATATCAACAGAAAAATATACTTTAGTTGAAAACAAATAACCAACTTAATTTTAATTAAGTTGGTTATTACTCTATCAATATCCAGGTTTATTTAAGAGTTTAAACATATTTTGTTTATATTTTTCTACTCCAGGTTGATTAAATGGATTAACGTTTAAAATAAAACCAGACATAGCACAAGCAAGTTCAAAAAAATATATTAATTCTCCAATAGTTTCTTCATCTAGTTTATCAACATTAATAAGTATATTTGGTACATCATTAGATACATGAGCATCTATTGTACCTTCCATAGCTTTATGATTTATATAGTCAAGGGTTAATCCTTCTAAATAATTTAAATTATCCAAGTTATTTTCTTCTTTTGTCATAGTAATACTTTCATTAGTATTTTCTATATTTAAAACAGTTTCAAAAATATTCCTTCTACCATCTTGAATATATTGTCCAAGCGAATGCAAATCTGTAGTAAATTCCACTCCAACAGGAAATATTCCTTTCCCATTTTTTCCTTCACTTTCTCCAAATAATTGTTTTAACCATTCAATAAAATAATGAAGTCTTGGTTCATAAGAAGCAAATATTTCTATATTTTTATCTTTATGATATAGTAAATTTCTAATAACAGCATATTTATAACAATCATTTTCATTTAAATTGCTATTATTATATTTGTTATATGCTTTAATAGCACCATTCAATAGTTTATCAACATTTATATTTGCTACAGCAATTGGAAATAATCCAACTGCTGTAAGTACAGAATATCTGCCACCAATATTATTAGGTATTTTAAAAGTTTGATAATTATTTTCTTTTGCAATTGTATGAAGAGCACCTTTTTCTTCATCAGTAGTTACAAGTATTCTTTCACTAGCATTATTTCCATATTTATTTTCCAAAATCTTTTTAAATATTCTAAAAGCTATAGCAGGCTCAGTAGTAGTACCAGATTTTGATATAACGTTTATAGAGAAATCATCGTTTCCAATAATCTTAATAATGTCATTTATATAGCTAGTACTTAAGTTATTGCCAACATATAAAATAATTGGACTATTTTCTCTTAAGTTATAAAATGTACTTGTTAAAGCTTCAATAACAGCTCTAGCACCTAGATAAGAACCGCCAATACCAATTACTAACAAATATTTAGAATTATTCTTAACTTTTTCAGCACATATTTTTATTTGTTCTAACTCTTCTTTATCATAATTGATGGGTAAATCAAGCCATCCCATAAAATTGTCTTGTGAATTACAATTATCATGTAATTTATTATGAATATCTTTAACCATATCTTCATATTTATTAATTTCATCGTTATTAATTAAAACATTATTAAAATTGATTTTCATTTATTTCCTTCTCCCAGTTATAATTATAAACTTCTTAATTTTTCAATTTCTTCTTTAGTTAAACCAGTTATTTCAACTATTTCCTCGATAGAATAATCTTTTTTTAGTAGATTTGTTGCAATTTCAGTTTTTCCTTCAGCTTTTCCTTTGGCTTGTCCTTCAGCAAGCCCTTCAGCTTTTCCCTTAGCTTCTCCTTCGGCAAGTCCTTCAGCCATAGCTTCTCTACGAACAAATTCATCTCTGGTATTTCTAACTAACAATTCATCTTCTTCTGGTGTAAGACCATAAACAAAAGTAGCATCACTATTTAATCTTTTCAAATTATCAACACTCTCCTTAATGATAGCGTTA
>URWD01000025.1 GCA_900551525.1 uncultured Mycoplasmatota bacterium | reverse complement strand
TTATTTCACCAAAAGAATTACTTGCTGTAACTGACCCACTTACTGCACAAGAATACATATTAAAAGAAGTACAAAAAGTTTATAAATTACAAGGTGTTGATATTTCCGATAAACACATTGAAATTATTTGTAAACGTATGATAAATAAGGTAAGAATTACGGATAGCGGAGATACTGACTTTGTTGAAGGTCTTGCAGTTTCTCTAAGAGAATTTACTGAAGGAAATAAACCAGTTATTATGGCTGGTAAAACTCCTGCTAAAGGTAATCCAATTATGCTTGGTATTACTAAGTCTTCACTAGAAACAGATTCATTCTTATCTGCTGCATCATTCCAAGAAACAACTAGAGTACTTACTGATGCTGCTATTCATGGTAAAGTTGATAGACTTCAAGGTCTAAAAGAAAACGTTATTATTGGTAAACTAATACCTGCAGGTACTGGTTATAGTGATTATAATAATATTGATATAGAACTTGAAAAGGCAATTTTAGATGATGATGCTCAAGAAGTACTTGAAGAAAAACTTATGGATAATGATGATATTATCGAAGATACTGAAGAAATTGTAAACGAAGTAGAAGAAACAGAAGATGCTGAATAAGCATTTTCTGTTTTTGTAAATTCATAAAAATCTGCCAAATTTTAAAAACGTCTAAAAATGATGCTGTTTTTTTTTTTTTTTTTTGGTTAGAATTAGTATATGGTAAGGTAAATATCTAGTGTGATATTGTTAAAGAATGGAGATAATATATGAAAAAAGTAGCTATGAAAATAACGCTGTTATTATTGGTATTTAGTTTTGGTGTAGGGGTAACACTTATATACACAAATAATAAATATAAAGTTTATGAGGAAGAGGATGCTAAACAAGTAAAGAAGAATATAAATACAATATCTATGATGCTTGAAACAGAAGCTGGTAGTGGAAATTATGAAATGACTACAAGAAGTGAATGGCCTACAGAGGGATATGTTTTTAATAGTGAGTTGTCTAAATGTGAAAATGAGGGAGAACTAAGTTGGGATGATGAAAATAAAAGAGTCCTTATGAGTGGTAATGTTTCCGATAAGTGTTATGTGTATTTTGATGTTGTCCCTTCTGTTGTGTATCTTTCAGATTATGTAAAGTCTTTATACACAGGATCACAAGGTGACAATAATCTTTATTTTCACGATGCTAGTTTAATTAATGGAGCAGGTGATAATTCGTATAGATATGCAGGATCATCTTCAAGTGTAAATAACTATATATGTTTTGGAAGTTATGAAGCAACGTGTCCAGAAGATAATTTGTATAGGATAATCGGCGTCTTTGGAGATAAAGTAAAAGTTGTAAAATATAGGGATATTGGATCATATAACACTTCAAAATATAATGCTACCTCATTTACAGGTACAGAAGCCTATACTGCTTTAAATAGTACATTTATTGGTACGCTTGGTGATGAATGGCAAAATATGATATATCTAGAAAATTGGATTAGTGGGGAAATAAGTTCTAGTATATTAAGTCAAACAAGTTTAAAAAATAATACTTATAAAATTGAATTTCTTGCTGGTAGTGTAGCGAGTCCAGTTTTGATTGATTGGTATACTGCAAAAGTATGGTATACAGCTGAAAGTAATGCAGCTCATACGTTATCAATGAAAATTGGTACAATATCTATTAGTGAATTAAGGTATGCAATGAATAGTTCTAATTGGAATCTTTCGACTTTGGATAATACATCATGGTTGTATTATAGTAAGAATGAAGCATTTTATTTATTTCATAGTTTTTCCTCTGGCTTTGGTGATGCTTTGGGATATTATATGACTACAGATGGAATTTTATATGCTTTCAATGAGCCTTCATATACATCTGATAATACTCAAATAACTACATATGTTAGACCATCATTTTATCTTACATCTTCTGTAACCTATGTCTCAGGTGATGGAAGTCAAAGTTCACCGCTAAGAATAAATTAAATAATGCCTGGTAGACTAAAAATCTATCAGGTTTTAACATTAAATATTGTAAACTTATAAAAAAATATTTATATTATTTTAAATTTATGATAAAATTATTTTAAGGAGGATGAGCATATGAAATGGTGGATGATATTAATTATAGTTCTTGTCTTAATAGTACTTTGGGCAATTAGTGTATATAATAGCTTAATTGCTTTAAGAAATAGAGTTAAAGATCAATGGGCTCAAATTGATGTTCAATTAAAGAGAAGATTTGACTTAATACCAAATTTAGTAGAAACAGTTAAAGGTTATACTAAACATGAATCTGAAACACTTGAAGCTGTAATTAAGGCTCGTAATACTTATGTTTCTGCTACTGTTCCTGAAGAACAAATGAAAGCCGATGGAGAACTTACAAAGGCAATATCAAAATTATTTGCTTTAACTGAAAGTTACCCAGATTTAAAAGCTAATACCAATTTCCAAGCTTTACAACAAGAACTTACAGAAACTGAAAGCAAAATTGCTGCAGCACGTCAATTCTATAATGATACTGTTATGGTTTATAACAATAAAGTATCTATGGTGCCAAGTAATATTATTGCAAGTTTATTTAAGTTTAACAAAGAAGCTTTCTTTGAAGCAAATGAAACAGAACGACAAAATGTTCAAGTTAAATTCTAAGACGTTCTAAACGTCTTTTTTAATATTAAAGAGGTGAGTTATGAAGAAAATATTAATTGCAATTATAACATTTATGTGTTTACCACTTGTAAGTTTTGCTGCTGATTATGACATAAAACATTTTTATATTGATGCTACTTTACAAAAAAATGGTGATATGGATGTAAAAGAATTAATTGTTTTAAAGGGAACATTTAATGGATATGAAAGAGATATATTT
Source organism: uncultured Mycoplasmatota bacterium (assembly GCA_900551525.1). GTDB lineage: Bacteria > Bacillota_I > Bacilli_A > RF39 > UBA660 > Onthocola_B. The sequence continues at coordinate 15,035 of URWD01000025.1, read as the reverse complement.
TATAGAAATGATTATGGTAATTATAGTGCAAGTAATTTGGAAAATCTAAGTATATCGGCTGGTTATGTAAATAATGTTTCTTTTGATACTTTTAATAATGATTTTGATTTGTTTAACGAAGTTGATTATGCTAATAATGGTACAAAAGCAAGATATATATTAACTGATATGAGTGAAGGTATTAGAATTAGAATGTATTATGCAACTGATGATGATACTACAGCATTTTTAATTAAATATACTTTAAAAGATGTAGGTATTGCCCATAATGATGTTATTGAATATTATTGGAATTTTTTAGGTACTGGATTTGAAGATAATATTAAAGATTTACAAATTAGAGTAAATTATCCAATTAAAATGAATAAAAATGACTTTAGCTGGTGGTTTCATGGACCACTTACAGGTTCTTCCGATATTATAAATGTTAATGAAAAATATACAAGTGTTTTGGCAAAAGTTAAAAAATTAGATGCTGGAACTGCGGTTGACTTTAGGACACTTGTGCCTAAAACTGGGTTTAATGAAAGTTTATTTTCTAAAGTAAATAATGATGATGTTAAAGAAAGTATCGTAGAAAGTGAAGATGCTATAGTTGCTAAAGATAATGCTTTAAGAAAAAAATATAGAGCTTATTTTTATACAATTGAAGGTTTATCAATTGGTTATTATGTTCTTTTAGTAAGTTTATGGATTTATGTTTATAAAAAATATGATAAAGAAAGAAAACCTAAATTTGTTGGTGAATATAATAGAGAATTTATTGATGATTATAATGTTGAAGTAATAGATTATTTAATGAATAATACTATAACACCAAATGCTATGAGTGCATCACTTATGAATTTAATTTATAAGAAGAATGTTAGTGTTGAGAAATTACCTGAACAAAAGAATAATTATAAATTTACTTTAATTAATAGAGATAATTTAAATGATACTGAAAATTGTTTAGTAGATTTTCTATTTACAACAGTAGGGGGCAATAATGAATTTACTACGAAAGAATTAAAGTCATATGCATCATCAACTAAAACTTGTAATACTTTTATGAGTAGTTATACAAAATGGAAAAATAAGGTTATGGAAGATGGTAAAAATCAAGGTTTCTTTGATAATTTGTCTGGTAGATATGGTTATGGTTTCTTTATGTTATTCTTAGCTTTTATAATTTATTTTGCTAGTATTGTGCTAAATGTAGATACATTTATTGTAAATACTTTAATATTTGCAGCCATTATTTTTATAATTTATATTGGTACAATTAAAAGAAAGAGTGAAAAAGGTATTGAACATTATACTAGATGGAAAGCATTTAAAAAGTTCTTAAATGATTTTGGTACATTTGATACTAAAGAATTACCAGAAATTATTTTGTGGGAAAGATATTTAGTATATGCAACTATTTTTGGTCTTGCAAAAAAGGTACAAAAAGATATGAATGTTAAGATTAAAGAAATAGAACTTGCTGATACTTATTATGGAAATAATTATATATTTATTAATGATTTTAATATGACTAGTGTAATTAGTTCATCACTTAATGAAGCTTTTAGAGGGGCTCAAACTACTATTAATAGAGAAATGGCTAGTTCATCTAGTGGCTCTTATGGTGGTCATGGTGGAGGATTTTCATCAGGCGGCGGCTTTGGCGGCGGTGGTGGTGGAGGTCGAGGTTTCTAGAAGAAACTTTACACTCATTTTACAAAGTCGTGCAAATTAGCTTGTAACCTTTTGACATGTTTTGTCGAAAGTGTTGCAGGCTATTTTTTTTGCCTTTATAATACACAATTTAAGGAGGTATTATTGTGAAAATAGATGTTATTGATGTATCTTTTTCAAAAGATAAAGCAATGATGTTTTCAAAATTATTTGCTAATAAAGATCCATTGTTTGATTTTATTAATTCTTTTTTCAACTCAATTGATTATGGTTACAAAATCATTGATGGTAAAGTTAATTATGAAATTTTTAACAAAGAATCTAGAAGTGGTTGTTTTGCTGTTTGTTATGATTACGAAGACAAAGTTGTTTTAAATCTTTATGGTATGTATCGTATTGTAATTAATGATATTACTTTTGAAAAGACATTGTAGAAAATAAAAAGTAAGATTAGTGTGATAATATTTTGGAGGAAAGTATGAATTATTATAATGAAATAAAAGAGCAAATATTAAATAATGAGATAACTAAAAGAGTAAAAGACTATTCAAAAAACAAAAGTGATTTAACAACCTATTATAATGTTGGAAAACTATTAAGTGAAGCAGGAAAACATTATGGTGAAGGTATTATTAAGGAATATTCGGAGAAGTTAGAAAATGATATAAATTTAAAATATACTGAAAGAACTCTAAGGAGAATTAGACAATTTTATTTATTTTGTGTTGTTTCAAAATGGTCGACACTGTCGACCAAATTAACATGGAGTCATTTTTGTGAATTGCTTAAAATAAATAATACCAATGAAATAAAATATTATATTACTATTTGTGAACAAAATAATCTCTCTGTTAGACAACTTAGAGAGCGTATTAAAAATAAAGAATATGAAAGATTAGATGAACAAACAAAATTAAAGATAATTAATGAAGAAGACCTTAAGTTGGAAGATACAATCAAAAATCCAATAATAATTAGTAATAAATTTAATTATGAAATAGTATCTGAGAAAATATTGCAGAAAATTATTCTTGAAGATATTGAAGAATTTACGAAAGAGTTAGGTAATTCTTTTTCTTTTATAGGTAGTGAATATCCAATTAAAATAGGTTGCAACTATAATTATATTGATTTACTATTATATAACATTGAGTTCAATTGTTATGTAGTTGTAGAGTTAAAAGTAACAGAACTTAAAAAAGAACATATAGGTCAAATAGAAGTATACATGAACTACATTAATAAAAACTTAAGAAAGCAGGCTCAAGACAAAACAATAGGTATTATTCTTTGTAGAAAAGATAATAAATTTATTATGGAATATTGTAGTGATGAAAGGATAAAGGTAAGAGAATATGAACTATTATAATGAGATAAAAAATGAAATACTAAATAATGAAATTACTAAAAAAATAAAGGATTATTCAAAAAACAAAAGTGACTTAACAACTTATTATAATGTTGGAAAATTATTAAGTGAAGCAGGTAAACATTATGGTGAAGGTATTATTAAGGAATATTCAAAAAAGTTGAGTAAGGAATTAAATAAAAATTATTCAGTTTCAACACTAAGGTATATGCGTCAATTTTATGAAAGCGGAATTCACCAGACAGTGTCTGGTGAATTAACGTGGAGTCATTATATAGAATTATTACCACTTACAAATAGTGGAGAAATAATTTATTATAGTGATTTAATAATAAAAAATAATTTATCAGTACGTGAACTTCGCAAACGTATTAAAAATAAAGAATATGAAAGGTTAGATGAACAAACAAAACTAAAGCTAATTAATGATGAAAAATTAGAAGTTCAAGATACAATCAAAAATCCAATTATAATAAAAAGTAATGCTAATTATGAAGTAATATCGGAAAAAGTGTTACAAAAAATGATTCTTGAAGACATACCAGCATTTTTAAAAGAACTAGGTAATTCATTTTGTTTTATATCAAATGAATACCCAATTAAAATTGGTTGTAACTATAACTATATTGATTTACTTTTGTATAATTATGAATTTAACTGTTTTGTAGTGGTAGAATTAAAAGTTACTAAACTAAAAAAAGAACATATAGGTCAAATAGAAGTCTATATGAATTATATAGATAAGAATTTAAGAAAACCAATGCAAGATAAAACAATTGGTATTATTCTTTGTAGAAAAGATAATAAATTCATCATGGAATATTGTAGTGATGAAAGGATAAAGGTAAGAGAATATTTTTTGGCATAAAAAAATGTTATGATATACATAACAAATTTTTTAGTTTGCTCTAGATCCAACCGGAGCAATGTTTAAATTTTCTCCCATAGCAGTAAGTACATCAGTATATTTTTTATAAAGTCTTTCATAATCTTTTAGGTATCTATCATCCTTCATTATGCTAAATGGTATAACTGTATGTCCATCATGAACCGCTGTAGTTACTGGATTACCATTATATTTAGTGAATATTAATTCACCACCAAGATTATCAAAAGTCATTTTTACGTTTTTATCTTTTGTAACAGTTTTAGTTATATCTAGTGTTGCCATAAATCCAATAAGCTTATTCCAATCACCATTTGTTCCACCATATTGATTTGATATAAAATTACCTAAAGAATACATTACTATTGTATTACCAATTTTAGTTATTGGTTGAAGGATATGTGGGTGGTTACCAATAATAATATCAACTCCAAGACTAGATAAGTATTCTGCTATTTCTTTTTCTTCATCATTCGGCATATTTATGTATTCAATACCCCAGTGCATAGCAACAATTAAAACATCAACTTTATCTCTGATGGCTTCAATATCTTTTTTTACTTGTTCTTTATCATATATGTTAATTAAATATTCTTTTCCTTTCGGAGTACTTAAACCATTAGTTTTAGTTGTATATGATAACATTGTATAAGTTATATTGTTTTTTTCTTTGATTGTAAAGTTATTTCTCATTTTTTCAGAATCATTCATACCATTATAAAGCATATTTGTTGTTTTAAAATATTTTATTGTATTAAGCACGCCTTTTTCCCCTTTATCTAGTGAGTGATTAGATGCAAGTGATACAGTATTAAAACCTACATCTTGCATAGCATCAACATATGCACTGGGGGTATAAAACATTGGATAACCAGAATAAGCAATAGAATCATCACCAGTCGGAGTTTCTTGATTATAGTAGGCTATATCGTAATCTTTAACAATGTCTTTAACATATTTAACAGCATCAGTAAAATCATAAACCCCATTTTTATAGTAACTTCTATAAATTACACTATGAATAAGTCCATCACCAGTTGCAAGCAATTTTAATTTATAAACTTCATCTTTAGCTTCTGGTTTTTTGTTATTATTGTTGTTTTTTATAACGTTTCCATCATTAGAACTATTATTATTTCCAAAGAAATGGCTATATCCTGCAAAGCTTATGTAACTTACTAAAGATACAAGTATTATGCTTAGAAAAAACTTTATAATATTTTTTTTAAATCTCTTTTTACGTATTGCCATATTTAATCCTTCAGTAAATTATATACTTCTTCTTTGTCTAGATTATGCGTTTTGTGCATAAAATCAGGAAGTAAATGTAAATGAATATGTTTAATAGCTTGAGCATCACCATAGTTAAATAGTAACGTTAATGCACTTTTATCTAATTTAAACATTAAATTTTTAGTTTCTTTTCGTGCAATATCAAACATTTTTATTAAAATATCATTTGGAACTTCATAAATATCATCATAATGCTTCTTGGGAATAATCAAAGTATGTCCATCAGTATCTGGAAAAGCATCAAGCATTACTAATATATCATCATCTTCATATAATATTTTAGCAGGTACTTCCTTTCTTGCAATTTTGCAAAATAAACAATTATCATTCATAATATCACCATGATTAGTATATCAAATCTTGTGTACTTTTGTAAAGTAGATGCATATACTTAATTAGGAGCGTGATTAATTTGTCTAGTTTTAAAGAAATAGTTACCAAAGCTGTTATTGGCAAAGCAAAGAAAACAAATACTAGTTCATTTACTTTAACACCTGAAGAAGTTCCTAACACTGTTCTAGGCTGTTGGGTTATAAATCATTCATTTAATGGTATCAAAGGAAAAAATGGTTTAGTTAATATTAATGGAAGTTTTGATGTTAATGTTTGGTATTCTTATGATACTGATAAAAAAACTGCTGTTACAACAAAAAGATTTAGCTATACTGATACAATGAATGTACCACTTCGAAATGATGCTAATATGGATGGTGCTAGTGAAATAATTGTTAGATGTTTAAAACAACCAACTGTATCAAATGTTAAAATTGAAGATGGTAATGTTTTACTTGATATCGAAAAAGAAATGGGCGCTGAAATTGTTGGAGATGCAAAGGTAAAAATAAGTGTTGAAGATGATTATGACGATTATGATGAAATAGTTGATGACGAAGAAGTAGATGAAATAGTAGAAAATGTTGATGAAAATTATTTGAATAATAATTAAGTAATTGTAGAATATAAAAATAAAGGCTCTGTATGAGCTTTTTTAATTAGAAAAAGACTTTTTTTGAAGCCTTTATTCTTTTACTAGTGGATTAAAATTATTTATAGCATTTACTAATTTAGGATGTTTAATTACAAAGTGAATTGTAGGATTTTCTTCTTTAGAGATAATTACTTGTTTTTTATCAAAGATAGTAATTGATATATTATTAAATGTTAAATAATCAGAAATATTTAAAATATAATTATTATTTTTATTTGCAAACCTTTTAGTTTCTTTTAAATGTTTTAGATATGTTTCATAAGAATATTTTATTTTCTTATCATAAAAGATATTTGATAAAGATAAGGAAGGAACATTTTTATTAAATTCTTCTTTAGATAAAATATAAATTATATCATTAATATTATTATTTTTTAATAAATTATTATATTTATTAAATTCTTCATTTTTATAGTTTATTATTTTATTAATATCTTTTTTAGGTACTTTGTTATTTTTTAATATTTCATTAAGTAAGTCATCACTCATTGTAAATAGGGGAAGACTTGATAATATTCTTTTTCTATCTCCATCTTTATTTAAGTAATCATCTAAAAATAGATTATAAGATTTACTGTTTTCTTCTTTATATATATTCATTAAATTATTCGCTTTTTTAAGTAAATTGTTAGATTTAGTTTTATAATAATCTACTTCTTTTTTATTGCTAGTTAAAAAGTATTTTCCATCTTTATGAAAGTTATTTATACATTCACCAGCTAGTGCTAAAGTACCCGATACATAAGTTAAGTTATGATAAATATTGGTACTTATATCTTTAAAATAAAATGGATTTATTTGACCAGTCATATAAAGAGGTATCCAACTTTCTAATCCAAGCATCATTTCATTAAATGGTCTATCTAAATTATGAATAATGTTTAAATGTATTCCTTTTTTTAAAAGACATTCTATGCCAAACATCCATTTTTTACTGAAATCTATATCTTTAGCTAAATCTTCCATTGGCATATCACTGCACATAAATATGTCTTCATTGTTTTTACTTAGAACTGTACCTTTTAAAAAGTCAAGTTCAGCTTTTTTCATTTCTTCAAGACCAAAATAATTCTTGGTTTTAGTTATATAAAATGGCACAGTTGGTACTTTTAATTCATCAAATTTTATGGCTTTGATATAGTCGTTTAAATTAAATTTATCTAAGTTGTTTAAAAAACTTTTTATCATGTCATTATTTTTATTTTCCTCTTTATTTGTTAAATATTTAAATACTTTATTATATAAATTTTCTCCATCATTATTAGTTAATTTTTCTATTTTAGTTATATCCGTTTCATTTGCATATTTATTTGTAACATAACTTGCTATTTTACTTGCAAATTCTATTGGTTCACTTGGCTTAGTTTTTCCATAACGAATTCTAGAAATACTTGATGCATCACATAGTGTATATTTTGACATATCTTTGATGTTTATTTTTAAAGTATTTATAAGTTCATTTAAATTTTTACTAAAATTATCATAGTCAAAGTCTGTTTTTTGAAAAATACTTTTAAATTCTTTTTCAATATCTTCTTCTTTGTATTTCTTATTACTAATTTGTTTAATAGCTTTAATTATACTTTCTAATTGTTTGCTGTCTATAGCTGGTGTACGTTCACCACTTCGATATCTACTTATTACCGCCGGAGAAATATTTGTAAGTTCTGATAAAGTTTTGGAACTACAATTAAATTCTTCTAGATATTTGTTTAATAATTCATTAAATTTCATATTACAATTCACCTAGAAGTATTATACTATAACTAATGTAAGTTGTCACTAAAAACAATGTATTACATGACAACTTAATTGTTATATTGAATTAATTAAATTATAATATTAGTAGAAAAGAGGTATGTATATGAAAAATAAGAAGATTATAAAAAGTTTGTTGGGGGAGAGATATTAAATGAAAATACTTTCTTTAATGAATATACATTTATAAGTAATAATAAAGCTTATATATTTGACCCGAGTAAGTTAGAAAGTGGTGAATTTAGTTATAGGAAAGTATTGGATATTCCAGATGATATAAAAATAGTTAATATAGGTATTCCTTATGGAGCAGATATTCATTTTATAACAAGTGATGATAAATATTATTCAATTGAAGATACTAACTTAGATAATAAAGTTGAAGCTGGATATAATATGTTTGCAAATGCTAAATATGAATTACAAAAATTTTATGACTCATATACTGAAAAAACTTATGAAGAAAAATTAGATTATGATTTAATATTTAATTTACACATGGTTAAAGACAACATAATTTATAAATTAACTATTCCATTTGAAAGTTTCTATGATAAAAAGTTCTACCCATTTACTAAAACTAAAGTTGAAGGTAATTATGAAGGAGAAAAGATACTTAATGTTTACAATGATAGAATTATAAGAACAGATAAAGATTTTTATGAAGTCGTAGATTATTATAAAAATGGTGAAAGGACAACTTCAACATTAAAAATGAATATGTTATCTAAGTATTATGATGATGTTTTAACGTTTACGTATAAATATGTAGTTTTAAAAGATTATACATTAATACCTATAAGTGATACATTCACAAATAGAAATAAAAAATATGTAGAATATAATTATAAAGATTGTTTTGAAGAAGAAATAAAAGATTTTACAGAATAGGGAGAGAAAAATATGAAAAAAATTATATTTAGTATTATAGTTGCTTTTGCAATGGTACTCGGAGTTAATGCAACTGAAAAGAATGAGGTTACATTAAATTTTAAAAATGGAATAATTCATAATGATTATGTTGAATATAGTAAGGTAGCAAATGTTCAAGTTTTTAAAGATGATAATTTAGTTGTGGACATTTCAAATAATATGGTAATTGATTTAAACGAATCGGAGTATAAGTTTGTTATTGAAGAAATTGAAAATGAAACTGTAGGTGTTACAAAACCGGGAGCAATACGATTGAAAATTAATAATTGGTACTATCCTATTTCTACATCAATAGTAGAGGGCACAAAACCTTCATTTAAATTAGAATCAAGTAAATTTAACGGTAAATTAAATATTAAATTTGAAAAAGCAAATATTGCTATTAATACCAAAGTTGAAAATATATATAATGACATATCATCAAAAGGTGTTGTTGACTTAACTAATGGTAAGGAATATGTAATAGATTTTTCTAAGAATGATGAATTAACAGAAGGATTAAAATCATTTGCAGATTTAGAAAAAACTTTATATTATAAAAGAAACAACAATGGTTTGTTATTAACAGGCAATGAAAATGAAGCAGTTATTAAGATAGTTGGAAATAAGACAAAGAATAACGCAATATTAACTGCAATAAATGTTGGAAATAAAAAAAGTGATGTTTTTAAAGGATTTCATATGCAATATACTGGTGCAGCACTTGATTATAATAGTACTAGTGATGGTATCATATATGAAACAAGGTTTGATTATTATACTAGATGTACTTATGAATTTACATTTAAATATGTTGAAGATATTCAATTACCAAAAGAATATCAAGTTATTGAAGGCGCAAATCAAAAATATACTATTGATAAAGATAGTGACATGACATTTAGAATAGATGCAGATTATAGTTTATTTGATAAAAAAGTCTACATTGATAATGAACTAGTAGATGTAAATAATTATACATCAAAAGAAGGAAGTACAATAATTGTATTTAACAAAGATTATGTAAGTACCCTTAATGTTGGAAAACATACACTAAAAGTAGTATTTAGTGATAATAATGAAGCTTTAACTAATTTTGAAATTATTAAAGAAGAAAAAAATGAAATAATAAAAAATCCAGAAACAATAGACAATATTGAAAAATATATTGCAATTGGTATAGTTGCAGTAATAGGTATTATTGGTTCAACTCTCTTAATTAGAAAAAGTAAAGAAAAATAAGAAATTTAACTACCTATGTGGTAGTTTTTCTTTTCGTGTGTTATAATTAATTTATATCCGAGGATAGTGATAAAATGAAAAAAAGAAAAGTAAAGAAAATCGTATTTATTTTGCCAATTATTATATTTATAATTGTTTTATTAATATGTCTTTTTATTAAAAATAATAATGGTGATATAGTAAATAATAAATCTTATTGTAATGAATATTCTATATATGGAAATGTTTTATATAATAAAGATAAAAGTAGTTATATTATAGAAAATATAACTTATTGTAAAAATTATGATATATCTAAATATAGAGAGATAAATGCTACATTATTTGAAAAAAATGAAAACACAATAAATGAAATTACATCTTATGAATATAAAGAAGAATCTTCTATTTTATTAGATAAATTCTTAGGTGATAAAACATTTAAAGGCGATTATTCTAAAAGTATTTGTGAAAAGTATAAAAAGGATAATTTATATTTAGAAGTAAAAGTAGTAACTTTTGATAATAAAATAGATTTAATAAATATACCACTTGTTATGGAAGGAAAATGTAAATGATAGAAAGTACACTAAAATTAAAAGATAATTTTGAACTTTATTATACTATATTTGACTCTAGTAATCCCGAAGGATTGGTTTTACTCGTTCATGGTGCTAAAGAGCATCGTAAAAGATATTATGATTTTGCAAAATATTTAAATGATAATGGGTTTATTGTTGCTATAAGTGATAATCGTGGACATGGTGAGTCTGTTGATGATGAATATCCTTTAGGTTTTATGCCTGATTATAAGCTTATTGTTAGTGATTTGATTGAGTTTAAAAATTTTTTGAAAAGCAAATATAATGTGCCATTTTATTTGTTTGGTCATTCTTTGGGTTCAATGTTTGCTCGCATGCTTATTGCAGAGTGTGATAGTGATTTTGAAAAATTAGTTTTAAGTGGAACTGCTAACTATATCCAAGCAGGTGTTATTGGTATTTTTACTGGTAATATACTTAAAGTTTTTAAAGGTTCTCATGGTTATAGTAAACTCTTAGAGAGATTTGCTAACTTCTTAGATGACTCATGGGTAGTTGGTAATAAAGATGCATTAGAAAAATATCGTCTGGATAAATATTGTACTTATAAATATCCGATTGCATCAATGATAGAAATTTTTAAAATTAATCATGATATGCATAATATTAAAAATTATAAATTTCAAAATAAAAATCTTGAAATATTAAGTGTTAGTGGAGCTTTAGACCCTGTGACTGGTTTTGAGAAAGGTTTAAATGATAGTAAAAAAACACTAGAAAAAATAGGTTATAAAGAACCCAAATTTATAGTTTATGATAATATGTATCATGAAGTATTAAATGAAACTGATAATAAAAAAGTTTATAAAGATATTCTTGATTTTCTTTCTAAATAACAAAAACTCTATTTCTTTTTAGAAATAGAGTTTTGTCTTTAAGATGGATTAATCTTTTGGTAATGATAATCATCTTAATTCTATTAATTAAATAAAATAGCTCTAAATCAACGGGGTTGATTTAGATGCGCCAAATTTATTGGTAGCATCCAATCTCGGAAAAAACTGGATGTTCCATTTTTAATTTATGCAAATTTTCTTTGCTATATACATATTACCATATATTATTATTTTTGTCAACCGCTTGGAAATATAGCTTTTTTAAAATTTTGTCAAGTTTTAAAATTATACTAGTAAAAAGTATATTTTTTTGGTAGAATTATACTAGAAAGTAGTGGTGGATAAAAATGTTTTTAGGTGAAAATCCAATACATATTGAAGTAGAAAATAAATCTGATATAGCAAAATTAGTTTTAATGCCAGGAGACCCTTTAAGAGCAAAGTATATTGCAGAAAACTTCTTGGAAAATGCTAAGTGTGTTACAAACGTACGTAATATGCTAGGTTTTACTGGTACTTATAAAGGTGTTCCTATAACAGTTATGGGTAGTGGAATGGGTATGCCTAGTATGGGTATTTATTCTTTTGAATTATTTCATTTCTTTGATGTTCAAAAAATTATTAGAATTGGAACTTGTGGTGCAGTTAGCCCAAAAGCAAATATTAATGATATGCTTTTAAGTGAAAGTGTATATAGTGAGTCTAATTTTGCTTATACATATAATAATTATCGAGAAAGAGTAGTTGTTGCTGATAAAAATCTTAATGATAACGTTGTTAAAGCAGCAGATGAACTTGGTTTAAGTAATAATTTACATAAAGGAATGCTTACCACAATGGATGTCTTTGGCCCATATATTGATTTTGAAAGAGTTCTTTCAAGAATACCAAAAGAATATGAAGTTTTAGGAGAAGAGATGGAAGCTTTTGGACTTATTCATGTTGCAAATAGTATGGGAAGATGTGCAACAGCCATTGCAACAGTAGTTGATTCAAAATATAGTAATGTTGTTTTATCTATTGAAGAAAGACAAACTTCACTTAATAATATGATAAAATTAGCATTAGAAGCCATAATAAAATAGATATAAAAGGGATGATTAGATGAATAATATAAATACAGAAATATTTAGAGCTTATGATATAAGGGGAACTTATCCTACAACTATAAATGAACAAACCGCTTTTACTGTGGGAAAAAGTTATGGTTCTTATCTTCAAGAAAAATATAATAAAACTTCTTGTATTGTTTCTCATGATAATAGATTGTCTAGTGAAACTCTTACTCAAAATCTTATAAAGGGATTAGTTTCTAGTGGAATAAATATTGTTTCTTTGGGTTATACAACAACACCAATGAACTATTATGCTAGATATTTAAACCAAATGCCAGGTATTATGGTTACTGCTTCTCATAATCCTAAAGATGATAATGGTTTTAAAATGTCTTTTGATGGAATGATTAATGCTCGTGGAGAAATGATTGAAGACTTTAAAAATTATACTTTAGCTGGTAATTTTAAAAATGGACAAGGAAAAATTACTAATACAAATATTACTGATAAATATCTTGAATATTTAAAATATTCTTTAAAGTTTGGAAAAAATAAAAGAAAGGTTGTAATAGATCCAGGTAATGGTGCTACAACTCATATAATAAGAAAAGTATTTGATAATGTATTTTGTAATCCTATTTATATAAATGATATTTCTGATGGTAGTTTTCCAAATCATCATCCTGATCCTGCAGTTAATGAAAATTTAGTACAATTACAAAAAGCAGTAAAAGAAAATAGAGCTGATTTTGGAGTTGCTTATGATGGTGATGGTGATAGAATAGGTGTTGTTATGGAAAATGGTGAGATTTTACAAATTGAACATCTGATGTTACTTTATATTAAAGATATGATAAATAGTGTATCAAATAAAACTTTCCTTTATGATATAAAATGTTCTAAAGTTATGGAAGATATGTTAACTTTATGGGGAGGAAAGGGTATTTGTTATAGAACTGGTGCTTCTTATACTCAATATAAAATTGCGCAAGATAATTTACCTTTTGGTGGAGAATATTCTGGACATCTTTATTTTAGAGATAGAGATGCTGATTGTGGTAGTGCAATATATGCTTCACTTAGACTTTTGGAAATTTTAAGTAAAACTAATGAAAAGTTAAGTAAATTAGTTAAAGATTTTCCAAAATATTACACAACACCTGAAATAAAAATACCAAGTGATGATAATATAAAATTTAATGTTGTTGAACAAATTAAAAATTATGCTAAACTTGAAAACTATCCGATTAATGATATAGATGGAGTAAGAATTACTTATACAAATGGTTGGGTTTTAGTTAGAGCTTCAAATACTGGTCCAAATTTAACTTTTAGGGCTGAAGCTACTAGTGAAGAAGGAGTTTTAGCACTTCAAAATATATATTTACCAATGATTGAAAAATTTAATAAGCCAATTGATACTTTGTAAGAATTAGAATAAAAATATTCTTTTTCTTTTTTATTGATGTTTGTTACCCTTATTAAGAATATAATATCTATTTTTTAGAAAAATTAAATATGTAAAGTTCACTATTTTGCTTTAAAAAAGTGGCTTTTTTTTTTTTTTTTTTGATGTAGAATACTAATATAGTTGATAAAATATTTGGGGTGATTTTGTTAAAGGATGGAGATGCATATGAAAAAAATTATTAAAAAAATAGCATTATTATTAATCGTTTTTTGCATTGGAGTGGGGGTAACTTTATTATATACGAATAATAAATATGGAGTTTATGAGAAAGAAGAAACTAAACAAATAAAAAAACATGTGGATACAATATCAATGATGCTTGAAACAGAGGCAAAGTCGGGTAATTATGAAAGGACAACTAGAGAAAGTTGGCCAACAGAAGGTTATGTATTTAATACAACACTATCAAAATGTGAAAATGGTGGAGAATTATCATGGAATGATGAAAAGAAAGTTGTTTTAATGTCTGGAAATGTATCTGATAAGTGTTATGTTTATTTTGATGTATATGTTCCACCTAGATTTGATGAAATTTGCGATGAAACAACTTTAGCATGTCATGTGGCAAAATTATATACAGGAACTCAAGGGGAAAATGGTATCTATTATCATGATTCAAGTTTAACAAATGGAGCAGGAGATAGCTCATATAGATATTCTGGAGCAAATCCAAATAATTATGTATGTTTTGGAAGTAATGAGAGTACATGTCCAATAGATAACCTATACAGAATAATCGGAGTATTTGAAAATAATGTAAAATTAATTAAATATGATTATGCAACAAGTGCATTACTAGGAACAGATGGAGATTATGCGAGTACAGGAACACCAAATGCATCATATTATAAAGGAAGTTTAACAACAATAAATACATATTATTGGAATAACTCAACACAAAAGAATACATGGAGTGAAAGTTTATTAAATAAAACCAACTTAAATACAAATTTTATTAATAATATCGGAACAGAATGGGCGA
>URWD01000024.1 GCA_900551525.1 uncultured Mycoplasmatota bacterium | reverse complement strand
TAAATCTAACATTTGAAGAAGCAGCCTTCGGTTGTGAAAAAGATGTTAAATTAAACCTAACTAGTGAATGTTCAAGATGTAAAGGTAAAGGTGGATTTAACGAAAAAACATGTCGTACATGTGGTGGAGCAGGCAAAGTATTAGAACAAGCCCAAACAATATTTGGTTACATGCAAACACAAAAAACATGTCCAGATTGTAAAGGACGTGGTAAAACTTACGAAACAATATGTGATGAATGCCATGGTAAAGGTGTCGTAGAAAAAGTTAAAACCCTAACAGTTACTATTCCAGAAGGTGTAGATGAAGGATATCAATTAAGACTTTCTGGAAAAGGAAACGCTGGTTTAAATGGAGGCCCAAATGGTGATGTGTTCATAGAATTTAAAATTAAAGAGCATCCATTATTTGAAAGAGATGGAGCAGATATTTATCTTGAAGTACCGGTTACTATTACAGATGCCACACTTGGATGTAAAAAAGAAATACCTACACTTTACGGAAATATCATACTTGAAATTAAAGCGGGTACCCAAAATTATACAAAACTTAAAATCAAAGGTAAAGGCATTAAACTGCCTAATTCAATATCAAAAGGAAATATGTATGCTGTAGTAAATATAATTATTCCAACTAAACTTGATAGAAAACAAAAAGCATTGCTTCAAGATCTAGCTCAAACTGACTTAGAAGACTCACCAGAATTTAAGAATTTTAATAAATACATGAAATAAGGACTAAAAATAGTCTTTATTTTTTTGTCAAATAATGATATAATGTAAAATATAATAAAAGTAGTGAGGTTGAAAAAAATGAATGAAGAATTAAAAAATGAAAATTAAGTGGGTATAAATAATAACCCAACACCTGAAGTAGTAAATAATACTTCACAAAACAAGGCAGAAGGTCAAACAAATAATGATACAGATGCCAATCTAAACAGTATTGGTGGTATAGGTACAGACCTACCCAAAGAAGAAACAAATAACTTAGATTTTGAAGACTTTAGAGAAAAGAAAAGTAAAAAAGGACTAGTTATAACTTTAATTATCGTATTAATTATACTTTTACTTAGTATCGGAAGCTTTCTATTTATTAAAAATAAATATACTGCATCAAGTTTTTTAGATCAAAGTTCTAAAAATATTAATACCTTTATAAATGAAGTTTTTGAAGGAATAACAATTAACAAAGATTATTTAGATAATATTGATAAATACGATGTAATTAGTGATTCAAATATTAAGTTAACTACTGCATCAAGTGAATTAAAAGATTTAAATAATTTAGAAATTGGTTTAAAAACTAATCAAAGCCTAAAAAACAATTATCTTGATATGGATATAAGTCTAAAACAAGACACAGGTACTTTAACAGGTACACTTGCAATTGATAATAACAAAATCTACATTGATAGTAAGGATATAATTAATAAAGTATTAACTACAAAAAGTGATGAAGATTTATTTGGAAATGTAGATGAATACACTGAAAAATTAAAATCTTATGCTAAATATGACATTGAATCTATAGCAAATAATATTGTAAAATATTTATTCGAATCTTTAAAAGAAGCAAATTTGAATACAAAATATAATGGTTTAAATGTTATTTATACATATGAAATTAATGACACAAATAAAGACAAAATCAATGATAAATTCATGAAACTAGTTAATGAAGATAAAGTATTATCTGATATCATAAATGAAGATAATGCTATAACTTTAGAAAATGTAAAAATTACTATTGAAGTTAAAATGCTTAATAACACTGTAGAAAACTTCACTATTAAAAGTGATGAAAGTGAAATTAAAGGTGTAAAAATTGATAAAAACAAATATAAAATAACCAGTGATGAAGACGAATATGAAGTTGAAGTAACAAAAGAAAAAATTGTAATTAATGGAAAAGATGAAAATAATAATCCAGCTCAAGCAAAAATAGAAACATCAGATAATAAAGCAATGCTTGTTTATACTACAAATGACATGAGTTTAGATATTACAATAAACAGTGAAAAGAAAAATACATCAAATATTGAAATTAAAATAAATTCAGAAAACATCAAAACAAATGGTAATTTAACTATAACATCAGATGAAAAAAATAAAACAAGTGAAATTTCTGGAAAATTAAATTTATCATATAATGACTATAGTATTACTTTAGATATTAAAAATAATGGCAAATATGGTAATAATCTAGTTACTAAGAAAAATTATAATAATGCCATTGATATTGAAAATGTAACTGAAGAAGATTCATTAACAATAACAACTAATTTAATGGATAAAATTAGTAAATTTAAAGCATATAATTTTATTCAAAATTTAACTGATTCTATATGGGGAAACATTTATGATGACATAATTGAAAACACATGTCAAAATATTTGTCCAGGTGGCGAAGTACTTAGTTCTAGTACATCCAGTTGCATCTGTGCTGATGGTGAAGAAATAGAAATTTAAAGAAGCTGCTGCTTCTTTTCTTTTTGACTAAAATTAAATATAGTGATAAAATAAAATAGGTGTTATAAAATGAATAAAGATATATTAGTAGTAATAAATTGGTATAATGAAAATGTTGAAGAATTAAAAAATGCAATTGACCGAGTAGAGGAAGTATTTAGTAATATACTTGTATGCAATAAAGGAGCAAATATATTAAATTTAAGTAATATAAGAATAGTAAATGGTCATACATATGATTATTTATTTGATTTAGAAAATTATATTAAAGATAAAAATTTAGAAATAAAATCTATTGTATTTGTAGATGATATAATAAATACAACTAGAGATGATATTGCTAAATGTGGTCTAGATGCTATAGAAAATAGTACATCTATTATATTCGGAGTAAATGATGATTATAGTTTTGGAGAAAAAACAATTAATAAAGTATTTAATTCTTTATTTAATACCAATTTTAAGAGTGTTTTACCAGATATTAAGGCAATTAGTATAGATTTATTTAAAAGATTGCTAGAAGGCTTAAAAAACGAAAATAATCATAACAATTATTTAATCACTGCTATTAATGAAAACATACCAATTAAAGAAAAGAATATTAAAACTATTTGGCGAAAAAAGGAAAAGAGAGTAGGGAAGCATAATTTTAAAGCTATCCCCTATCTAAAAACTCTTATACCGTATATAATTAAATCAATAATACCATATTTTATTGCATTAGTATTATTTGTAATAATATTTTATGTAAGGGATGCAAATAATGATTTAAAAGGCATTATTGTAGCAACAACAGTTTCCGAAGTAGTGGGGATAGTTATACATATTGCTATGAATTATAATAGTATTTACAAGAATAATTTAATATCTCGAAATATATTATTTTTATTAAAAAAGATATTTAGAATAATATTATCATGTTTCTTTGTATACATACTATATAATTTACTTAATTTAAATTTATTATTAAGTAAGCTAATAGTAGATTTTATTCTAATGATTATAATAGCTCTAATTTTTACAACTCTATCTAAAAAAGAATAATTAAAGTCCCCCTATCAATTAATTTCAAGTAGGGGGCATATTTTTTTACGTGCGCACGCATATATCCTTATTATATATAAATATAAGGTTATAACACGCGTATATATCATTATTTAAAATATAAATAAGGTTATAATAAAACATCATTTTTAATTTAAAAAAATTATTAATAATCAATTATTATTTATAAATTCAATTAAATATTTAATTATCAATTAACATAGCAAACAAAGCATAACAAAATAGTATAACAACCTGAAGTAATAAAATTATAAATTAAGACATAATTTAGCCAAATTTTAACTTAAAATATATTCTAAATAATATATATTATGTTAACTTAATCATCTGAAAAATAATTATAAATATATTTTTATTAAGCATTATATATTATTGTTTAACAAAAATAAAATTAATATAAATTCTTTTATTTGTTAATCGATAGTTTAAAAACTGTCTTATTTATATTGATGCAAATAGTAGCTAAAATAATAATTAAAATATTTAATATTTTTATTTATTACTATAAGTTCCCCTTCTCTGCTTAGCTAATAAGGACATTAATTATTACTAAAGTTGTTCCAATTATTAAACCTAAATAAATGTATTTGTTTTCTTTATATTTTAAAGCTTTAGGTAGCATTTCTTGAATAGATAAAGTAATCATTAAGCCTGCCACTACAATTAAAACAACACTAATCATAATATCTGATACGTATTTTTTTAAAAATACAAATGCAAGTAGTGCTCCAACTGGTTCTGATAAACCAGATAATAGTGTTGCTTTGATAGCTTTTTTTCTGTTTTTAGTAGCATAATAAATTGGTACAGCAATTGATATACCCTCAGGAATATTATGAAGCATTATGGCAACTGATAGTTTAATACCAAGAGATGTACTATGATAACTACTCAAAAAAGTTGCAATTCCCTCTGGAAGATTATGAAGTATTAATACAATCATATTTAAAATACCTAATTTATATAAGTCTGCACTATGTGTTTCTTTCTCTATTCTGACACTTAAATATGTTATTACAATGTAACTTATAATAAAGGCAATAATCAAAATTAAAATACTCTTCCCTACTCCATAAATATTTGATATTTGAAAAAATGATGTTGGTATTAAATCCAAAATACTTATAGTAATCATAACTGATATTGAAAAAGCTAAACAAAAACTAATAAATTTATTTAAATTTTTATCTTGGATTTTAAAGAATATAAATATAGCCCCGATTAAGGTTGATAACCCTGCAAGTGTAGATAAAGTAAGTGGAAAGATGATGCTTTGCATAAAATCACCAATAAATTGTATGTTGTTTTATTAACTTTTATTATAAAACAAGTATTACATTAATTTATCAAGATTGATTTTTCTACTTAAAAATTGACTTTGTTCTTCTTTAATTTCTTGTTCATCATAGTTAGTTAATGCTAAATAATTTTCTAAATCTATTATAAAATGTTCATCATTCATGAGTTCAGTATTATTTTTAAGTTGTTCTATAATACTTGCAAGTTGCATTCTCTTTTCTCCATTTGGTAAAAAGTCTTTTATGTCATAAGATACACTTTGTTTTACAAAATCACGGCTAGCTTTTAAATAATCTTCTTTATTAATTTTTTCTACATTAGAGCACTTATACAAAGCATAATAAATATTTTTATCAAACTTTAGCATAACAGTTGAATCATAAACAAAATTACCAAGTTCAATCCAACCATGTCCAGCATCATCTTTACCATATAAATATTCTAAACTTTTGATGTCACCACGCACTAAAATAGCATCATCAAGAGCTAAAAACATATAAAGACTTCTTTCATAGCAAGAACCTTCAGGAAAAAAATACCTAGCATATTTTATTTGAAGTGCAACTGGTAAAGCACATATGTAAGTACTTTCCATTTTTTTAAATATTTCCTCATCAAATAAAGTAATTTTTCCTTCACTATAATAATACTTCAATAATGCAGATAACTTTTTAAAATAAGTATCTTTCTTCAAACTTTTAAACATTTCAATTCCCCTTAAACGGTTCATATAATAACACATTTAAATAATAAATGTCAATTAGAAAAATCAAGTAATTAACATTTACTTATAAAGCATTTTACTATTTTCTTTTGGTCATCATCATCCATATCTTCTGGATGCCACTGAAGTCCCACTATAAACTTAAACTCTGGAAAGCTTATAGCTTCAATTACTCCATCATTACTAACTCCATCAATTTTAAAATAATCTTTAGATTCAACTCTATAATTATGTCTACTATTAACTTTTATTTTATCTTTATTTAAAATATTTTTTAGAATACCATCATTTATACTTATTTCATGTACGTACTTTTCATTTGGCACATTATGATTTCCCACTTTAATAGTATTGTCTACAAATGTATCAATATTTGCTAAAGCTTGCATTCCTGCACATATTCCAAGCAAAGGTTTATTAGTTTTAAATACATATTTTATTATTTTTATATCAGCGTCATTCCAAGTAATTCCACCAGGCACAATAAAACCATCACAAATATCTAAATAATATGAAATATCACTTAAATTTGGAATAATTATAGGTAATACATTATATTTTTCTAACATATTTATTAAAGAATGAGGAACTTTTTCCTGTTTTAGTCCTATATCATTAGTTATAATTCTTGTACTGATACCAATTTTTTTCAAATAAATCACTTCCTTATTTTACCACTTAAATATATGTGTAAATTATTTATTTTGTTACATAATAATAGTGGGAGGTAAAGTTAATGAGCAAAAATAAAGAAAATGCTAGAAACAAAGCAAGAAAAAATGCTAAATGTTCTAGTAAAGCTAGTGCAAGATCAAGTGCACGTAATGAAGCTCGTAATGAAAACTCTAGATAGTTTTTAGATATGCGCATGAGGATGATTACTATAATCTTCCTCTATTTTTTTATTTTGCAGGTGAGAATATATTTCTGTAGTTTCTAAATTTTCATGTCCAAGAAGTTCTTGAATTACTCTAAGGTCTGCCCCATTATTAAGTAAATTTGTAGCAAATGAGTGTCTTAAGGTATGTGGACTAACTTCCTTTTCTATTCCCGCTTTTTTAGCTAAACTTTTAAGTATTTTAAAAACCATTTGTCTACTTATTTTAGAGCCATTTTTATTTATAAAAACATAATTGCATGTATCATTTTTAATCAAAAATACTCTATATATTTCAATGTATTCTTTTAAAGCTTTACTTGCAGTATCACCAAATGGTATAATTCTATCTTTTTTACCCTTTCCAGTTACTCTTATTACACATTCATCATAATCTATTTGATTAAGCTCTAAATTAGTTATTTCACTTATTCTAGCCCCAGTTGCATAAATAAGTTCAAGCATCGCCTTATTTCTATAATCAACTGGTTTAGTAAGCCTCATATTAAGAAGTTTATCTACTTCCTCACTAGTTAAATATGTAGGTAGTTTCTTTTCTAATTTTGGACTTTTAATACCATCACATGGATTATTATTAAGTTTATCCATAAAGATTAAATATCTGTAAAAAGAATTTAGAACTGTTAAATAGTGGGCCTTAGTTCGAGGTACAGCATCTATATTTAGTAAAAAACTTCTTACATCATTACTATCTAGATTTATTAGTTTTTTCTTCAAAATATCACTTATTAAAAGTAAATTTTCCCCATAAGAGTCTATAGTATTTACAGACATTCTTCTTTCATACTTCAAATATTCTAAGAAATCTATTACATCTTTATCTTCAATTTTATCAATTATGTTACGCACAAAATCACCTTATTTCTATAAACATTGTATCATATTTAAGCAAAATGTGATATAATTATTTTTGTGATATTATGGAAATTTTAGCAGATAAATTAAGACCTAAAAAATTAGATGATATAATTGGCCAAAGTCACCTTATTGGTGAAGGTAAAATACTTACTAATCTTGTTAAAAACAAGAAACTTTTTTCGATGATTTTTTATGGAAAACCAGGTATTGGTAAAACAAGTATTGCAAATGCTTTAGTAAATGAGCTAAATCTTCATTATAAATTTTTAAATGCTACGATCAATAACAAAGCTGATTTTGATACAGCCATTATGGAAGCTAAAATGTATGGAGATATGGTACTTATTATAGATGAAATACATCGTATGAATAAAGATAAACAAGATTTGCTTCTCCCATATATCGAAAATGGTACAATTATTTTAATAGGTTTAACAACATCAAATCCTTATCATAAAATTAATCCCGCGATAAGAAGTAGATGCCAAATATTTGAACTACATGAATTAGATAGTAAAGATATAAAAGCAGGCTTAAAAAAGGCTTTAAAGAACTTTGAAGATATAAAAGTAGATAATGACACTCTAGAATATATAGCAAATTTATCTTCCGGAGATATGCGCTTTGCCTTAAATTTACTTGAAGTATCATATTATTCTGGTGATAAAACAATAACCATTGAAACAGTTAAAAAGATAAATAGTAAGCCAGTATTCTTTCATGATAAAGATGGCGATGGACATTATGATGTTATAAGTGCCCTGCAAAAATCCATACGTGGTAGTGATGTTGATGCTGCACTTCATTATCTTGCTAGACTAATTGAAGCTGAAGATTTAGATATCATATATCGCCGTCTTAGTGTTATTGCATATGAAGATATTGGTCTTGCTAATCCCGGTATTGGTCCAAGAGTTATGGCAGCGATTAGTGCTGCAGAACTTGTAGGTCTTCCTGAAGCTCGCATTCCTCTTGGTGAAATTGTGGTAGAAATGGCTCTATCACCTAAAAGTAATAGCTCTCACCTAGCCTTAGATGCTGCTTTAAATGACATTCATAAAGGAAATACTGGTAATGTACCTGATAATATTAAAACTAGTAGCACTACATACCTTTATCCCCATGATTATCCAAATGATTGGGTTAAGCAAAATTATATGCCTAAAAACTTAATAGGTAAAAAATACTATATACCTAAAAACAATAAAGTTGAAGAAAATTTAAATAAATTACATAAAGAAATGAGGAATGAAAAATGAAAATAAGTGTAATTGGACTTGGAATGTATAGCTTAGCAATAAGTAAAATGTTAGCTAAAAAAGAAAACAATAAAATAATGATATGGACAGAAAATAAAGCAAAGTATGAAGAATACAAAAAAACTAAAAAAGTTGCATCAGTATATGATACTGAAATGCCTAAAAATATTAAAGTTTCAAATTTATTAGAAGAAGTTCTTAAAGATGCAGAATTAATATATATTATAACAGCTAGTAAATATGTTGATATTATAACCAAAAAAATGAAAGAATTTTATAATCCAGATGTACCAATATGTATAGCATCTAAAGGTATTGAAGAATCTCGTGAAGAACTTTTATCAAATATAGTAAAAGATAATTTAAAAACTAAAAATATAGCAGTTATATCAGGTCCTACCTTTGCAGTTGATATCATAAATAATGAACCAGTTGCATTAGCTCTTGCCTCAAAAAGTAATAAAGCTAAAGAATATGTATTAAATACTTTAGCTAATGATACACTTAAACTTAGACCATCTAAGGATATGATTGGCATTCAAATGTGTGGTGCAACAAAAAATGTTATTGCTATAGCATCAGGCATATTATCTGGTCTTGGCTATAGCAATTCAACACAAAGTTTCTTAATAAATGAATCACTTCATGATATTAAAGACATTATTAAAATATTTGGTGGTAAACCTAAAACAATATTATCTTTTGCAGGTGTTGGTGATTTAATGCTTACTTGTACGAGCACAAAAAGCCGTAATTTTAGTTTTGGATTCACTATTGGAAGTACTAAAGACTCAAAGAAAATAAATGAATATTTAGTAAATAATACTGTAGAAGGTTATAATACTCTTGAAGTAATATATAAAATGTTAAATAAGCGAGGAACTCCGATAGATTTAATAACCACAATATATAATATAGTTTATAACGAAGAAGACCCTAATACCCTAGCATCTTTCTTAATAACAAAAAAGTAATCAATTTCTGATTACTTTTTCTATTATATAATGAGCAATTGTAAGACCTGCAGTTGATGGAACAAATATACTTGATGCAACTACTCTATCTTTACTTATAGCATCTTCTTTTGAACACACAACAGGTATTTTTAAATTCAAACCAAGTTTTCTAGCCTCATATCTTATTTTTTTAGCTAAAGGATCATTACTAGTTTTATCAAGTCTAGTTATTACTACATTACTCGGATTAAGTCTTTTACCAGTTCCCATTGAACTAATTAAATGAATATTATTTTCTTCGGCATATTTCATTAAACCAAGTTTTGCTTTAACATCATCACAAGCATCTATTATAAAATCATACTTACCTAAAGAACTTATATTTTCTTCATTTAAATAAAGCTTTTTACCAGAAATATTTAATTTATCATTTATCCTTAACATTCTCTTTATTGCAACTTCTACTTTAGGTTTGTCTATATCATCCAAAGTAGCTAGTATCTGTCTATTTAAATTACTAACTTGAAAGTTATCTCCATCTATAATAGTAATATTTTGTACTCCACTTCGTACTAAAGCTTCAAGACAAGTACCACCAACACCGCCAACGCCAACAAGTAAAATATTAACTCTACCTATTTTCTCTAAAGCCTCTTTACCAATTAACAATTCTAATCTCTCAAACATAAATTCCTCCAAAATAAAACCCAAAGGTGTCCTGCATTGATAAAAACCCGCTCTCCGCGAGGTGGGCATCACATGAACTATTTTAGGATCCTTACTCACTTAATGGTTAAGTCTTCTACACCATAATTCAATTAGATTCCCTTATCATCTATCTAGTCGGTTTTATATAGACATAGACATTTACCCTTTAGGTACTTTAATTATATCAAATTAATTTTATTTTGCCAATATATCTATATCATTTTTAAGATTTATTAGATCAGTTGTGTCAACTTCTTGTATATCAGCAAATAATTCCATTGATTTAGTAACATTGTAAACCCAAGCAGGTTTTGCTATTTTAATACCACTTTCAAAAGTTGGATTATACACTCTACCTATATCTTCAATAGTAACAAGACCTTTACCAAAATATCCTTCACTAAGAAGTATAACATATTTTAACACACCATATTCAATAGTTTTATAACTAATTAAACCACCATTATACATACCACCAAAAATATTATTTTTACTTAGCATATACTTAGATGTATAACCAGATTCAACATTAGCAATACCAGCAGCAATTCCAAAATCAACATTTGCATACATATCACTAAAATACTTTAATGTCTTAACTATATAATCTTTATCCATTTGATTAGATATTCTTTTATTATTAAATAACTCTTTTTCACTTTCTTCAAGTGTAAGTAAATAATCAAGTACAATCTTATCAAAACTATCCATATTATCTAAATAATTTAATTCTTCATAATTATTTTCTAATTTATTTCTTAAAATCTCTTCATCTATTAAAAAGGTATTAGCTAAAAATTTAATTGTATCACCTTTTTCATTTAATGATAGTTCTATTTTTTCTTCCATAGTTATTTCTTTTTTACTATCTAAAGCAACTTTTGGATTAGTATTATACTCTACTTCTAGATTTTTTGTATCAGTTGGCATAAGTAATATTACTACTCCAATTAATACCCCAATAAAAATTAATATTTTCTTTCTATTGGTCTGCACATATTCTTTCATATATTTAAATACTCTCCTTTTAAATAATACGCTATATATTATAACATAAATTACTCTAAAATGCAAATTTTGTATAGAAAAAGCAGCACTTGCATGCAGCTAATATCTATATATTAAGCAAAATATTCAGCATCTTGCATATTTAAATCGCCAGTTTCTAGCTTAAAATCATCATCTTTTTTTTCTTCACTTCTTATAGTTCTATTTCCAAAAGTAACATTATTTCCCTCTTCCATTTTCCAACATCCACTTACATCACAATTACTACTATAAGGCATTGGATTTGGCATTTCAAGTTTAACAATCATAGGTATTTTAAAGGCTGAACCAAAACATACACACATACCTGGTTGAAGTATCTTTTGTTTATCCAAAATATCTTGACTAATATTCGGAAGCATTTCCCCGATATATTTAATATCAAGTGGATGTGTCATTTTAAAGATAAGAAAATTATTACATTGGGCAATAACAGTATCACTTATTTCTACAGGTCTTTGACTTATTATATCAAGAATAACACCATATTTACGACCTTCTTTAGCAATTCTATCAAAAATATTATAACCAAGTAAGAAAGTATCATTATCTTTTTGAATATATCTATGAGCTTCTTCTAAGAATAAATGAAATGGCATAGATGCTCTTTTTTTACTAGCTTTAGAAAAGTCAAATAACATCTTAGAAAATATCTTAACAATTACTTTAGCATATATATCATCAACATCTTCAAGATTTATATTTATTATTTGAGCTTTCTTACCATCATTATCTATTAAACTTTCTACAAACTCATTAATTGGCATATATTCATTTGTAAAAAATGTTCCAGTTTTACTATTAATAATAGCATTAAGTCTAACGCGAAGTATTACAGCATCATCATGCAAGTTTTGATTATGTTGAAACCCTTCACTAATTAAAGTAAATTCCATAGCTTTGGCAAAATCTTTAAGACCATAACTTGCTTCACTTGGAGCTTTAATACTATCAAGTTCTTCATTTATTTTACTTAGAATATAATTAGTTATTAAAACTGATTCTCCAAAATTACCATTGGAATCTATTTCAAAACATTCACTTAATGTTCTCGTATAACCAAGACCAGGAATAACACTATCAAAGTTAAATTCTTTAGTATTACATACTTCAAGTATCGTAAATATTTCATTTTTCTTACTAGATATTGTTTCATTACTAAATAAAACAGCAAGTAAAGCTTTAGCTATTAAATGATTTTTATAGTTATTGGCTTCATCGCTATTAGTTGCAAATATTTTAGCTAACTTAATAGTATTTTCGATAATTGGTAGTTGAGCATGTTTATCTGCTTGAAGCAAAAGTGCCATATCATCAAGTGTTAATAAACTAACAGGTATTTGTAAAAGTTTATCACTAGCTTCTACAGGATTACTTGTAATAAATTTATATGAATAATTATTATTAATTTCATTTAATTTACCAAAAGCATTCTTATATTCTCCGAAAGCATCAAATATAAATATATTAGCATTATATTGAACTTGAAACATACTAGAAAATAAATTTTGAACTATTCTAGCAACACCACATGACTTACCAGAACCACTATTACCAAATATAGCTAAATGGTTAGAAAATAAACTATTGATGCTAGGATGAATATTAAAACCTTTATATATTGCACTTTCACCTAAAACAAAACTAGATGCACTATAAGTACCAACAAGTTCAGTAAGTTCATCTTTATTAATCATTCTTATTTTAGAATTTAATAAAGGTTTTCTAAGTACCCCATTAACATATTTACCATTTATATATTCCCCTAAAAATCTTATTTTAATTATATTTTCATTTAATTCTTCAACTTCACCAAGTATAGTACCTTTACTATCTTCAAATATAACATTAACATTCATTAAATCAGCACTATTAGCATCTTTAATTAAGTTTTCTACATGAGCTTCTGACTCACCAATATAAAGAATTTTACCAAACATATATCACACATCCCTTTAGTATATCTAAATTATATCACACAAAGAAAAAATGTGAAACATTTTTAACTAATTATTTCTATTTTGTTTCACATTTATTTTTCATTAAAAACTTGACTAGTTACTTTTAACTCATTTAGAGTACCTTTTTGTATAGGTATAAAATACATTAAATATTTACTACTATTTTTAATTTCTTTATTTACATCATATATTATTTTAACACCATCATCATTTATTTCTAAATTAATATTCTTAATTTCTAGACTATCTTTATATTTAACAAAATCTACTATATAATCATTATTTTCAAAACTATTATTAGTAAGTAATGTAAATTCACTAGTGCCATATTCATTCATAAGTTTAGTATAAGCATCATAACTGGTAAGTAATTTACTTTCATTTTTAGATTTAGATACTACAATACCTTGAGCTACAGCTTTAGGTTTAGTAAAATACCCAGCAGCACTCATACCAAGTAACATAGAAACAGCTGCAACGACAATAACTAATACACCAATTAATATTTTCTTTTTCATAATTATTTCTCCTTTGTATTATATATAATTTATCACGAATTATTGAAATATAAAAGTAATTAGGATGTTTTTTTATAAATTGCCACCGCACCGGGTTGTGTTTACTTAAAAATCCGTAGTTTCATATTTCAAACAAATATAATCTTTTTTATATATTACACCCATTTTTATTAATATTATGTAGCGTACAAAAAATTGCACATCTTGTATAATTCATTTTACTTAATTTATTCTTATCGGATCACTTGATATACCAGTTCCATCAACATAATTAACTGTAGAGTTGAGATAAAATACTGGTCTTGCATAACCAAATTTAAAAGTTATATATCCGCTAGCACCCTCAGCATTACCAGATTCATTAATTACCCAAGCTATATATTTACTTCCCATAGCATCATAAATATTTAACGTCCAATCATTTTCATTTGAAGACATCCAACTACTAAAGTTGCTTAAGCTAGATGAACTAGTAGTCCAAGTATCAGGAATAAGAGTATAAAGATAATCACTAACTGTTATTAACCCTATTTTAGCAGAACTATATGTTTGACTTATTTCGGCAGTATATGCATTTTTTAGCTGTATAAGAGGAATCATTAAGTACTCCAACATTCCACGTTACATCAACTATTTTATTTTTTATTTCAGATAAATATGTATTTAAATATGTAGAATTTAACGTAGTATTCAAAGATGAATCAGCCCATGTACCAGTATCTTTCGAATGCCATGCAATGGTCGAACCATAACTACTAGCTTTTATCACTTTTGTATTACCATTAAATACTCCAATTATACGAAATAAATTATCATCTGGACAAGTTGCATCACTGCTATTAATACATATATAGTTTTTTACTCCACTCTCATCACCAGAATACCTGTATGAATTATCTCCTGCTCCATTTGTTAGGCTTGCATCATGATAGTAAATACCATTTTCTCCTTGAGTACCTGTATATAATGATTTTACATATTCAGCTAAAGAAACAAATTTATCAAAATAAACATAACACTTATCTGATTTATTACCACTCATAAGTACTTTTTTATTTTCATTATCCCATGATAACTCACTACCATTTTCACATTTAGATAAATTTGCATTAAATACATAGCCTTCTGTTGGCCATTCACTTCTTGTAGTCATTTCATAATTACCTGAACCTGCTGCTGTTTCAAGCATCATTGCTATACCACTAGATGATGGTTTTATTTTATTATTTTCATAAACTACAGTATCTTTTTTATAATCTTTAAATAAATAAAAACTAAAACTTCCCACTAATATAATACCTAGTACTACTAATAACTTAATATATCTTTTCATATATAACCATCCTTTGCAAATATTTTATTCTCAAATATATTTTACTACAAAAAAAGTAATATGTAAATAGAACATAACTTAAATTTCTAACGAAATTCAAGTATCTATGTTACCTCGCGGTAACACTTTTCTGTTTCACAGAAACCTAAAGCTTCTCCACAGACCAACTTCGGATGGTCGCCACCCTACTATTTTTATCTTTTTTGTTCTTATTTATATTATACTTTCTTTCATATATATTTTTAATCCTTCAAACATTATATTTACACTTGCGTTTATATCTCTATCATGTTCAAATCCACATTTTGGACATATCCATTTTCTTACACTTAAATCCTTTACTTCTTCATTTTTATAATCACATCTATTACAACATTGACTACTTGGAAAATATTTATTTATATTAATTACTTTTTTACCTAACCAATCTGCTTTATATTTTAATACGCTAAGGAAATCCCCGATTGGTACTTTATTTAAGTGTTTGGCTATGCTGTGAACTTGATACATACTTTTGACATCTAGTGTTTCTACTGCTACAATGTCACTTTCTTTTAATATTTTATTTGCAAGTTTAAATATCATATGTTTTCTGGCATTCTTAATTTTTAAATATAGTCTTTGTATTTTCAATTTCATTTTATATCTATTCTTACTTCCTGGTTTACATCTAGCTAAGCCTTTTTGTAATCCTTTTAATCTTTTTTCATTTACTCTTACTTCATTTTTTAGTTTTTCTCCATTAGATGTTACTATAAAATCTTTGATGCCAAAATCTAACCCAATAACTGATGTTGGATTTATGATTGGTTTAATAAATGGCACTTCAACAAGGACACTTACAAAATACTTGTTAGCATCTTTACTAATTGTTGCTGATTTTATCTTTCCTACCATTTCTTTAGTTGTTCTATATCCACGAAACTTTACTTCTTTTAATTTTGGCAAAGTTATTATTCTTTTATTAAAATCTATTCTGATAGTTTCATACTTTTTATTTTTATAAGTACTTAATGTATTATTAGTTCTAAAACTTTCATGTACACCTTTTGCCCTAAATTTTGGATAACCCTTACCATGAAAAAATCCTTGAAATGCATTATCCAAATTATATACTGATGCTTGCAAAGCACATGAATCTATTTCTCTTAGCCATTCTTTTTCTCTTTTTAAATCTGTTAGTTTTTTTAGCTGTTCATAAACATGCACTTTTGTTTTACTTTCTTCATATTTATTTTTTCTTTCTGCAAGAAAATTATTATAAATATATCTAGTACATCCAAAAGTTTTTTCAATTAATTCTCTTTGTAAATCAGTAAGATAAATTCTTAATTTATATGCCTTATAAGTATTCATTAAGCAATCCCCCTTAGATAATATAATTATACCGTATGTTTGGCCACATATCAAGATTTTAATTTTATAAAAATTGGATGACTTTCCTATTATATAAAAAAACAAGCTAGTGTTAATTATCTAGCTTATCTTTTAATATTTCTTTTGTAATCGTAGGATTAGCTTTGCCTTTAGTTTCTTTCATAACTTGACCTACGAAATAATCAAATAAATTAGTTTTACCTGATTTATAAGCATTTACTTGATTAATATTATTACTTATAATATTATCTATAATATTATTTAAAGTATTAATATCACTTATTTGACTATTTTCTTTACTAATAAAGTTTTTAGGTTCTTTTTGTTCTTCTAAAGATTTAAAGAATATTTCTTTAGCTTGTTTAGAAGAAATAGTAGCTTTATCAAGTTCAGAAATTATTTGATTTAAATATTCTGGAGTTAAATAGAAATCTTGAAGTGTAATTTCATATTTATTTAAATAAGCAATTATTTGCACTATTAACCAATTAGCAGCTTGCTTTTTATCCATTCCTAAACTAATGCATTTTTCAAAATAATCAGCATATTCTTTTTCTTTTATTATTATATTAGCATCATATTCTGATAAACCATATTCATTAATATATATATTTTTTCTTTCTCTAGGAAGCATTGGAATATCTTTTCTTATTTCATCAAGCCACTTCTTATCAATTTTATACTTAGGAATATTTGGTTCAACAAAATATTTATAATCAATTGCATCAACTTTACTACGCATATGAATAGTAGTACCAGTTTCTTCATCAAATCTTCTTGTTTCTTGAACTACTTCATCATATCTACCAGCATCTTTAAGTTCACTTTGTCTTTTAACTTCATAAATAATTGCATCATAAACATTACCAAAAGAGTTTATATTTTTAATTTCAACTTTAGTACCAAGTTCAGTAGCATCAGGATCCATAATAGAAACATTAACATCACATCTAATTTGTCCTTTTTTAGTATCAGCCTCAGAAACACCACAATATTGATAAATTCTACGCATTGTTTCTAAAAATGCAACAGCTTCTTCCGCGGAACTTAAACAAGGTTCAGTAACAAGCTCCAAAAGTGGAACCCCTGCTCTATTATAATCTATTAATGATGTATCATAATAGTGGTCTAAACTAGCAGCATCTTCTTCAAGATGAATATCATGAATAAGTACATTTTTTTCATAATCATCACATTCAATTATAATATTGCCATCTACACCAACAGGATCATGCATTTGAGTAATTTGAAAGCCTTTAGGTAAATCTGGATAATAATAATTCTTGCGGTCAAAATACATATATTCAGGTTGTTTACAATTCAAAACCATACTCATAAGTAAAGCTTTTCTAACACATTCTTTATTTACAACTGGAAGAGTTCCAGGAAAAGCCATATCAACTGGTCTAACGTTTGCATTAGCAAGTTCATTATATGAGTTTTCTGCACTTGAGAACACTTTTGAATTACTCTTAAGTTCGCAGTGCATTTCTAGTCCAACTACAACTTTATATTTCATTTTTACCTCCAGCTATCATACCTTTATAATTCATTTTGCTTTCTAAAGCATAAGCAATATTTAAAACATTCGCATCATCAAAACAGTTACCTGTAATATTAACACCAACTGGTAAGTTATCTATAATACCATTTGGAATTGTAATTGATGGGAAACCACCAAAGTTACCAATTTGTAAATGTTCTTCTAAAATAGTAGTATCACTCTTTTCAAGTTCATCTTTAGAGCCATCAATATAAGGAGCAACCCCAGTTGAAACTGGTAACACTACTGCATCATATTCTTTAAATAGTTCTTTAAATTTATCTACAATAAGTCTTCT
>URWD01000023.1 GCA_900551525.1 uncultured Mycoplasmatota bacterium | reverse complement strand
ATTCAGAAGAAATCATTCCAAATAAAATTTCTGGAATGATATTTAATTGAGTTTTTCTCAAGTTTGGAATATTAATTTTTAAAAAATCACGAATTTCATTTGTAATTTTCTATTGAGTGTTATATAATTTATTCATGGCAACTCCTTTTTATTTTTTTGATATTATTATTTTAACATTAGAGTTGCCATTTTTAAAGAGTTTCAAGAGGATTTGATATAACTGGTGTGTTATATCATTTTCTTTTATTTTAAAAACTGTCCGTAGGTAAGTTTGATAAACTAGGATTGGATATGCTTGCTAGAGCACTGCCATGTACTAGGCAAATTTGTGACAAAAGAGAAATATTTGAATATAAAACTTGTATTACAAATAAATATGTGGTAATATAGTGAGTAATCAATGAGGAAAGACACGATTAATAAATAGTTTTCTTTATAGAGAGTTAGTGGATGGTGGAAACTAACAGAAACATTATTAATTACTACTTTCTAAGAGGGCTAATAAGCTCCGGTTAAAAACCGTTATCAAAATTAAGTTAATAAAAGGATGGTACCGTCAGAAAATGACTCCTTGCACACCATCCTTTTTTATATATAAGAAAGAAGGAAGAAAAATGATAAATATTAAAGAAGATGCAAAATTAAGTGTCATGAACCATTCATGTGCACACCTTTTAGCGCAAGCCGTTAAACATTTATATCCAGAAGCTAAGTTTTGGGTTGGACCAGTAGTTGAAGAAGGTTTCTATTATGATATAGACCTTGGTTGTAAAACTTTAAATGAAGAAGATTTACCAGTAATTGAAAAAGAAATGAAAAAACTAGCTAAAGATGGAAAAAGAATAGTTAGGCATGAAATAAGTAAAAAAGAAGCTTTAGATATGTTTAAAGATGATCCATACAAAGTAGATTTAATATCTAGAATGGATGAAGATGAACAAGTAATTTCATGTTATACTCAAGGTGATTTTACTGACTTATGTCGTGGACCACATGTAGATACTGTTAAAGAACTTAAAAACTTTAAATTACTTAAAGTAAGTGGTGCTTACTGGAAAAATGATGCTAAAAATCATATGCTTCAAAGAATATATGGTGTATGTTTTGATACACCAGAAGCTCTTGAAGCTCATCTAAAAGAACTTGAAGAAGCTAAAGAAAGAGACCATAGAAAAATAGGTAAAGACTTAGGAATATTTATGATGTCTGATTTAGTGGGAAAAGGACTACCTATGTGGCTTCCAAATGGTTATACTTTATGGAGAACACTTCAAAATTATATAACTGATAAAGAAATAAAGTATGGATACAAACATGTTCATACACCAGATCTAGGTAGTGTAGAGCTTTATAAAACTAGTGGACATTGGGACCATTATAAAGATGATATGTTCCCAGCAATGGAAATGGACAATGAAGCTTATGTGCTTAGACCTATGAATTGTCCACACCACATGGTAATGTATAAAAATTTCTTACATTCATATAAAGATTTACCAGTTAGAATTGCGGAAATAGCTAATGACTTTAGATATGAAGCTGCTGGTGCTGTTAAAGGTATTGAAAGAGCTAGATGCTTTACTCAAAATGACTCACATATTTTTGCAACACCAGAACAAATTGAAAGTGAATTTAAAGGTGTTTTAGACTTAATAATGGATGTTTATAAAGATTTTGGTTTTAAAAATTATAAATGTCGTTTATCACTAAGGGATCCAGAAGATAAAGAAAAATATTTCCAAGATGATGATATGTGGAACAATGCTGAAGAAGCACTTAGAAAAGTACTTAATGATATTGGTATAGATTATGTTGAAGCTAAAGGTGAAGCAGCATTCTACGGACCAAAATTAGATATATTAATTAAACCAGCCGTTGGTAATGAAGTAGCTCTTTCAACTATTCAACTTGATTTTCTACTTCCAAGAAGATTTGAACTATATTATATAGATGAAAAAGGTGAAAAGAAAACTCCAGTTGTAATACATAGAGCAATACTAGGTTCAATTGATAGATTTATAGCACTATTACTAGAAGAAACAAAAGGAGCACTACCACTTTGGCTTGCTCCAGTTAGTATAAATGTTATTCCTGTTAATAATGAATATCATTTAGATTATGCAAGAGAAATATATAAGATGCTACTTGATAGAGACTATAGAGTAGAAATTGATGAAAGAGATGAGAAACTTTCATATAAAATGAGAGAAAGTCAAATTAAAAAAATACCTATTACTTTAATATTAGGTCAAAAAGAAGTAGATAATAAAGAAATAAGTTTTAGATTATTTGGAAGTAGTGAAACTACAACAATGAGTCAAAAAGACTTTATGGACTACATTAATGATTTAAAAGTAAATAGAAAATAAATAATACTAAAAGCAGTATGTTTAAAATCATACTGCTTTTAGTATTTCTTGGCATTATAATTTGCATAATATATATAAATTATCTAACAAAAAGCATTTAAATCAACGGGGTTGTTTTAGATACTACACACTTTAACTGGTAGCATTCAATCTCGCGAAAAACTGGATGTTCCTTTTATTATATGCAAATTACTTTGCTAAATACATAATAACATAAATTTATTAGTTTGTAAATACTTTAATTATAAAAAGTTGCTAACAACAATCAAGCATATACATGTATATACTTGATTTTAATAAAAATAATAAAGTTAATAAAAGTGGCTTAATTTACTTGATTTTAAAATTGCGATATTGTATAATTGTCTTATGGAACAATTTCGATTGTTGGGTGTTAGCCTCTTTAATTTTTTTAATGTAAGGAGGAATGTCTATGAAAATAAAAACTTTTATATTAAAGCTTTTGGAGTACATTACATTTGATTTAATACTAGTAATTATATTAATTCTAGTATTAAAAAAATAACGCCCAATCAAGCAGATTGGGTTAAGCAAATAATGGCTAACACTCAACACGCAAAATCGAATGTTCCATTTTTTTTATTATATGCAAATTGTCTTTGCTAAATACATAATAACATAAATGTGGCTATTTGTCAAACTTGATTTTCGAAATAAATTAATATATAATAACAACTTGTGGTGAAAAGTATGGAATATGAAAATAAAGAGTTATGTAGTAAATGTGGGGGAAGGTGCTGCAAAAAAGGTGGTTGTGATTACTATGTAAGTGATTTTAAAAGTATTGATAAAAATACAATACTTAAAGTTTTAGAAACTGGAAATGTATCTATTGTATCTGCTTTTAAATATGAAATGTTAACAAATGGTAAAAAAGTCGTAGTACCAATTCTTTATCTAAGAGCTAGAAATGAAGGCAAGAAAGTAATAGATTTATTTTCAATGAAGAAAAGATGCTCAATGCTAACAAGTACAGGATGCTCATATAACTTAGAACAAAGACCTGGGGGTGGAGTAAATCTAATACCTAATGAAAAAGGCTGTAAACCATTAAATAATCCTTTGGATGAACTAAAAAAATGGTATCCATATCAAAACTTACTTGCTAAAATTGTTAAAAGATATACTGGCAAAACGGTTGATATGGTTTTAAAAAGTGATATTGAAGAAGTATTTTACGAAGTTTTAAGTGAAAATTTTGATGGTGTTGATAAATTAGAAATAGCTGATATTTTAGAGTGTCTACCAAATTTAGTAGAGTGTTATCCGGAAGAATATATTAAAGCTAAAAATAGAAAAAATAATGAAATTAAACTCGTTAGAAATAAGTGAATTTGCATTTTTTTAAAAATGTGATATAATGTTGCTAACTTGAGGGGGTTATAATATGGAATTTAGGAATTTAGACCAAGAAAAGGCTTTCATGAAAAAAGAAGCCAAGAGACTTGAAATTACTCACATGGCTGCTTATACAACATATTATGCTAGAAAATTACTTGAAAAACTAGCATTAATAAATAATGGAACTTTAGTAGTAAAAGGAAGTTTTAGTCAGTATGTACATCTAGGAACACTATCAAGACCAGTTTTAGATATTGATTTATCTTCTACATTATCACACCAAGTACCGCTTGAAATTTTATTCTCAGCGATATATGATACATTTTCAGATAAAGTGTCATTTGATTTAGCAACAGTGCCAAAACAAACTAAAAATGGTGTATATAAGTTACCTGTCATAGCCAAAGTCAAATATGAAGAAGCAAAAGAAATGATAGTTCCAGTACCAATTGATTTTAAAGAAAACAATAAAGTTATATTTGAAACACAATTTAAAGCCGTAGAACCATTATTTGAAGGTGATAGAAAGTTCTATATAAATACACCATCTTTTGAAGAACATATTGCTGAAAAATTATATATAATTGCTCATAATACAAGAGAAGATGTTCCGAATACTAGAGTAAAAGATTTCTATGATATCTATAATTTGTTTGGAAAAGATTATGATGCTGATAAATTCAGTCTATATTTTGAAGCTATGGTTTTAATGTATGGCATGCAACTTGAAGATGTAAATACAGACTTTTTAAATAAAGAATTTGTTAAAAGACATGAAACTCTTTGGGAACTTATGAAGAAAAAATATCAATTCGTAGACAAATCACTTGATTTAAGTGAAGCAGTATTCTATACCAAAGCAGTATTAAGTGAACAAGTTCAAAAAATAAGAAGTGGAGAGTTTAAAAATCAAGCTTATGCTTTAGTAAGAAAAAAATCTAATTAGACACTATAGGTGTCTTTTCTCTTGCAGTTTTAAACAAAAATATGTATAATTTAGATGTGGTATTTATGAAGAAAAAAAGTAATAAAAATAATTTATTAAGTTTTAGAAAATATTTATGTATATTTATAGTAATATTAAGTGTAATTGTAAGTGGTTTAGTATATTTTATTAATGTGTTTCCTCTTGAATATTTTCTTGTATTTATAAGTTTGATAATTATAATTGATTTAGTTGTTATCTCTCTTATTTTAAGTAAAGGACATATTAAAAATGTTATTGGTGGTTTTTTAGCCCTTATACTTATAGTGATTATGACTTTGGGTATTAATTATGGGCTTAATACAATGGATTTTTTAAAGTCTTTTGGTTTTAGTGATTATAAAACAGAAAGTTATAGTGTACTGGTACTAAGTTCAAGTAAGTTTAAATCGGTTAGTGATTTAAAAAATAAAACTATTGGTTATTTATCTAAAGATAATAACGAAGGATTAAGTAAAGTAGTAGATAAAATAAAAAAGAAAATTAATTATAAAGAAAAAATCGAAGAAGATGTTGATAGCTTAATAACAAGTTTAATTAATGAAAAAGTGGATGCTATAGTAATTGATGATGCAAGACTAGATATATTAAAAGAAGAAAATAATGAAGAGTATAATTTACTTAAGAAAATAGGAAGCTACAGCATAGATGTTAAAAGTGAAAAGATAGGTAAAGAAGTAGATGTTACAAATAGTTCATTTAATATATATGTCTCAGGTATAGATACTTATGGAAGCATAAATAAAGTATCTAGAAGTGATGTTAATATTCTAATAACAGTTAATCCAGTTACAAAAGAAATATTACTTACGAATATTCCTAGAGATTATTATGTAAAATTACATAAAAATGGAGAGTATGATAAACTTACTCATGCAGGAATATATGGCATAGATGAAAGTATTAATACTCTTGAAGATTTATTTGATACTAAAATAAATTACTATGTTAAAGTTAATTTTACATCTTTAGTTGATATTGTAGATGCTTTAGATGGAATAACAGTTAATTCTCCATACAGTTTTGTATCTCAAGATGGTTATTCATATAAAAAAGGGGAAAATATACTTGATGGTAAAAAGGCTTTATCATTTGCTAGAGAAAGAAAGTCCTTTAAAGAAGGAGACAGAACTAGAGGGGAAAATCAACAAAGAGTTCTTACTGCTTTAATAAATAAAGCAATGAGTCCCAAAATTATAACTAATTATACAAATTTACTTACATCATTAAAAGGCAAATTTGTAACAAATATAAGCGATGAAGATATAACTAAATTAATAAAGATGCAACTTAAAAATAATAGTTCATGGACTATAAAGTCAATTAGTGTAAATGGAACGGATGCCATGGATTATGTATATAGTTATAATAAAACAAAACTTTATGTTATGAAACCAGACTATGAAACAGTTAATAATGCTAAAGAGCAAATTAAAAAAGTGCAAGATAAAAAAAATCAATCTATTTATGAAAAATAGATTGATTTTTTTTGGAAAATATTATATACTGGATAAGTAAAATAGGGATGTGTAAAAATGAAAGATAAAAATAAAAGACAAGCAATAATTCTATGCATAGTTGGGGTTTTAACACTAATTACTTTAGTAGTTGGTGCAACATTTGCATATTTTAAAGCACAAGGAGGAGCTGGAGGCTCTTCAGATGTTAATGTAATAACAGCAACAACTGATTTATTAACATTTAAAATTGATAAAGCAATTAACATTGGTATTACTCAAAATGAATTAAAAAAAGGTGGCACAGATGTTAGTGATTCAACCGGTGCACATGCAACACTCACTGCAAGTAATTCAAAAAATGTAGAAAAAACAACAAGAAGATATAACATATATTTTGTTATTGATACAAATGATTTTGAATATACAACGCAGAATGGAACACCTGAGTTATATTTAAATGTAACTGATCCAAATGGAAATAAGGTTGAAAATATTACTGGACTAGTTCACTATGAAAAAGGTTTTGATATTACAACAAGAACTGGTGGATTTTTATTAGTGCCAGATTATGATATCGAAGCAACTCGTGGAAATACAATTACTCAAGATTGGAAGGTTGAAGTTACATTTGCTAATCTTGATACTGATCAATCTAAGAATATGGGTAAAAGCCTGTCGGGTAAATTATACGTAACTAAAGACAAAATGAGTAGTTATGAACTAACTAAAATAACCAATATGATAACTCAAACAACATATAACTCAATAAACACAGTTTTAAATATCGAAGAAGGTTCATCAGCAGCAGAAAAATATTATTATGCTGCAGAAAAAACAAATAAAACAATTGGTTATGTAAGTAATAAATATTATTCAAAAAGCCTAAGTAATGTTGCAGATTTAAAATTTGTGGAGTCTAGTGAAGGTAATTACAAATTTACAAATTTAGATGAAAAAAGTACATATAAGATCTATAGTTATCTTGTTGATAGGAATGGGATTAAATCAAATCTGTACGAGACAGAAGTAACAACGGATGAGTATATTGTTCCCAAAA
Source organism: uncultured Mycoplasmatota bacterium (assembly GCA_900551525.1). Lineage (GTDB taxonomy): Bacteria > Bacillota_I > Bacilli_A > RF39 > UBA660 > Onthocola_B. Next base: position 11,271 of record URWD01000023.1, on the reverse strand, counting down.
TTATAGGATTAAACCATACTGAAACACTAAATAGTATTAAATTAGATGTAACAGCAGAAGGTGGAACTAATGAAGTTGCCAAATATTATTATTCAAAAGATAATGGTGCCACATATGAAGAAAGTACATCAAATAGTTATACATTTGACAATTTGAATGATACAACAGAATATAAAATTAAAATAAAAGTTGAAGACACGCTAGGAAGAATATCAACAGAATATATAAAAGCTATAACAACTTCAACGTATATATTACCATCAGTTACAAAAGTAGATTCATTAGCCACATATAAAACTATAAAATTAACAGTAGATGCACTTGGGGGATCGTATAACGTTAATAAGTATTATTATTCTATAAATGATTCAGAGTTTAAAGAGGGACAAAACACTTATACATTTGATAATTTAACTGAAAAAACAACATACAAAATAAAAGTAAAAGTAAATGATACTCAAAACAGAGTTTCAAACATATATGAAACAGAAGTAACTACAAGTGAATATAAAATACCAGTAGTAGAGAATGTAACAACAAGTAGTAAAGATACAAGTATAACAATAAATGTTAATGCTAAAAATGGAGACGGGACAGTAAATAAATATTATTATTCAAAAGATAATGGTTCAAATTATGTAGAAAGTACATCTAGTAATTATACATTTACAGGATTAACAGCAAATACAACATTTTATTTAAAAGTAAAAGTGAAGGATGATAATAATAGAATAAGTAGTGAATATGCAAAGACAGCAAAAACAGATTTTGCAAAACCAGTAATAAATAATGTGGTAGTATCCGATAATAAACCTACAGAAGTACAAATAACTACAAATGCAGTAGCAGGAAGTAATGCTATAACTAATTATTATTATTCAATTAATAATGGTAGCTATACATCATCTACCTCAAATAATTATACATTTACAGGACTAACAGGCAATACAACATATACAATAAGAGTGTATGCCGTAGATTCAGTAAATTATAAGTCTGATGTCTTTACGTATAATGTGACAACTTATAAAAATGCAAATGATATAATTCTTGCCAATAAATCATTTGGTTACAGAGGATCTTTAAGTGATGCATATAGTGTAACTACAACAAATACTATGTTCAAAACAAATGATTCAGAAGGAACAAGTTATTACTATGCAGGTAATCCAACCGATAATTATGTGTATTTCGCAGGTTATTACTGGAGAATAGTTAGAGTAAATGGCGATGGATCAATTAGATTAATTTATAACGGTACAAGTACTGAAAAATCCAGTGCAAATTCTACAATTGGAACAGGTGCTTGGAATACAAATAAAACTATTACAGATGACAATGCAGGTATAGGGTATATGTATGGTACAGCCGGAAAATGGAGTGATTTAGGAAGAGCAGGTAATACATGGAATGCAACGATTGATACATCAGAAACTTATAAGTATTCAACTAGTTACACTTTTGATCCTGTTACGGGATATTATACGTTAGCGGGAAGTGTTTATACAGGAACATATGGTTATAGTATGGTTGGTAGATATACATGTTTTGAAAATACAACTTCATGTAGATGGTTAAGATATGTTAATTCATATGTTAGTTCTACAAAAGCAAGTATAACAGGTTTTGATAAAGGCGATTATGGTAACATAACATCTACAAGTGTTACACATGCTAATAATAATAATAGTGCTGTAAAAACTCAACTAGACAGTTGGTATCAAACAAACATAGAAAATAAAGGATATAGTAAATATATTGATACTAATGCTGGATTTTGTAATGATCGTACACCATCTAGTAGCAGAGAAACAATTGATTATAAAGGTGGCTACGGAAAATTTGAAACTTATTATGCACCACAAGTTAGAAATAGTGAAAATAATGAAGTTTTAACATGTTCACAGACAAATGATTATTTTACTCCAACTACAAGTAGCTATGGGAATAAAAAATTAACAAAATCAATTGGAATGATAACATTAGATGAAATCATTTATGCCGGAGAAAATGGCTCATACTTATTTAACACAGAAGATGATACTTATTATTGGACGATGTCACCAGCAAATTTTAAAAGATATAGTTCTTTTACAGGTTATATGTATTGTTTTGGTAATGGAATATTGTATGCAGCTACTGGAGTTAGTACAATAAATATTAGGCCTGTAATTAATATAAGTAAAAATGTAAAATTAAGTGGTTTAGGAACAATAAGTAATCCATACACAATTAGTTAACTTAGGTATAGTTAATTAAAAAAGTACAAGATAACAAATAATCATTTAAGATTATTAAGTTCATCTTGTATTTTTTTTATAGCATCAATTAAAAATTCAACTTCACCTCTTTGGTTTTGATTACTTTTTTTCTGCTCATTATCAGTAAATGGTCCTCCATGTCCCGTTTTATATTTTTTAGAGTTTATATTAATATTATTATTTTCTATTCTAGATTCTATCAATTGTTGCTGAGCAGCATGAGTTAAAATATACTGACCTACGAGAATAAGCCAGTTACCAATAGAATTTTGTTCATTAGCATTATAATCTCCGATGCAAGCAAAACCAACTGCAACAGCAATTAAAGAAAATGTATGAGGATTAGTATTCGGAGGAAAATTAGTATTATGCATAACATTCCCCCTTAACATAAGTTTATGAATATTTGCAATTTTCCATGAAATAATATATAATTATAACTAGGTGATGCAAATTATGCAAATAGAAAATGTTAGTGAACCAATAATAGCAGTAAGAAGAAGTCAATATCCAGAAGATAAAAAGGCTGAATTTTTGCTTGTTGGAAGAAGTAATGTAGGTAAAAGTAGTTTTATAAATACTTTGATAGAAAGAAAGAACTTTGCCAGAACAAGTTCTAAACCAGGAAAAACACAAACACTTAATTTTTATAAAGTTAATGATGCATTTTATTTAGTAGATGTACCTGGTTATGGTTATGCTAGTGTAAGTAAAGATACACAAAAGAAATTTGGCTTAATGATTGAAGAATATTTAAAAGAAAGACCAAACTTAAAACATGTATTTATGCTTATTGATTATAGACATAAGCCAACTGAGGATGATTGCTTAATGTATGAATTTTTAAAATATTATAATCTTGATATAACAATTGTTGCAACTAAATATGATAAAGTCAGCAAAAATAATAGAATTAAACAAGATAAAATAATTAAAGACACTTTAAAATTTGAAGATGATGAATTTATTACATTTTCAACAGTTACTAAAAAAGGTAGAACTGAAATACTTAGTATAATAGAGGGAAAAATATGAAAAAAAATGGGTTTACATTGATAGAAATACTAGCAGTTATAGTAATACTTAGTATAGTAGCATCTTTAGTTACAATAAATGTTATGAAAATTAGAAATAATTCTTTTGAAGATTTGTTAGAAACTAAGATACAAAATTTAGAATCATCAGCAATTGTATATGGTCAAGAAAATCCAGATAAATTAACTGATGAATGTATTGTTGATGAATATAAGTCTGATAGTTGTACTGTAGTTACAGTTAAAGAATTAATTGATGGTAAATATTTTAATTCAACAGAAACAAGTGAAAGTGGACAAGTAGATTTAATAAATAATGTAACAAATAAAAGCATGAAAGATGACAAAATACAAGTATATCGTAAAAATAATAGTATATATGCAAAATATTTAGAAAACAACGTAAGTGAGAGTTAGGAGGTTTTAATATGCAAACAGTATGTTTAGTTGGTAAACCTAATGTAGGAAAAAGTAGCATATTTAATAGATTAATTAAAGAAAATAAATCTATTATTATGGATACTCCGGGGGTTACAAGAGATAGAATTTATGGTAGAGTTAATCACAATGATAAAAGTTTTTATTTAATTGATACAGGTGGTATATCACTTGGTGAAGATGACTTTGCTAAAGATATTTTAGTTCAAGCAACACTTGCAATAGATGAAGCAGATTTAGTTTTATTTGTTGTTGATGGTAATGATGACCCAGATGCATCAGATAAAAAAGTGGCAGAAATACTTCATAAAAGTAGTAAAAAAGTAATCGTAGTTGTAAATAAAATAGATAACGATAAGAAAAAAGAAAATTTATATAATTATTATGAGCTTGGCTTTAGTGACTTAGTGGCAGTTAGTGCATCTCATAATATAGGTTTTGATGGACTTCTTAACACTATAACTAGTGATTTACCTGAAGAAGTGAAAGAGGAAGATACTTCCCTTAAATTTTGTATAATAGGTAGACCAAATGTAGGAAAAAGTAGTTTAATTAATGCCATATTAAATGAAGAAAGAGCTATTGTAAGTGATGTGGCAGGTACAACTAGAGATGCAGTTGATACTAAATTTAAATACAATCATGAGGACATAACTGTAATTGATACTGCTGGAATGCGTAAAAAAGGTAAAATTTATGAAAGTGTTGAAAAATATAGTTTAATTAGAAGCCTTAAAGCAATTGATAGAAGTGATGTATGTGTTTTAGTAATTGATGCATCAACTGGTATTATTGAGCATGATAAACATATTGCATCTTATGCTTTAGATGCTGGTAAAGGCATAGTTATATGTGTAAATAAGTGGGATACAATAAATAATCCAGATAGTGATATAAGAAAATGGAAAGAAGATATAAAAAATGAGTTTCAATTTATACCTTATGCTCACACAGTATTTTTAAGCGCTAAGACTAAAAAAAGATTATCAGGACTTATGCCTGAGGTAATAAATGCTTACAATAATAACAGAAAAGAAGTAAAAACATCTCTTTTAAATAACATTATAATGGAAGCAGTAAGCATGCATGAACCTCCATCATATAAAGGCAAAAGACTTAAAATATATTTTGTAAGTCAAACGGGAACGTGTCCACCAAAATTTACATTTTCTGTAAATAATAAAGGATTAGTTCATTTTAGTTATGAAAGATATTTAGAAAATCAAATCAGAAATAATATAGACTTTGATGGAACTCCAATAATGCTACAATTTAAAAATAAAAGCGAAAAGTAATTGATAGAAATTAAGTTTTCTATCTTTTTTTTCTAAAATTTAAAAAAATTGAGACCTTCGACACAATTCGACATTTAATTTAAAATAAATATGTTAAGATAGAACTTGTTTTTATCCAAATGAAATATTAGTATTTGGTAAAAAGAGCGAAGGGAGTAAAAATATGAATTATTATAATGAGATAAAAACAGAAATACTGAATAATGAAATAACTAAAAGGGTAAAGGATTATTCAAAAAACAAGAGTGACTTAACAACCTATTATAATGTAGGTAAACTTTTAAGTGAAGCTGGTAAACATTATGGCGAAGGGATTATTAAAGAATATTCAGAAAAGTTGAGTAATGATTTAAAGAAAAAATATAGTACAAGGCTTTTATATAAAATGTTAAAATTTTATAATTATTGTGATTTAGAGATTTTGCCGACAATGTCGGCAAAATTAACATGGAGTCATTTTGATGAATTATTATCTATTAGTAACAAAAACATAATTAACTATTATATAAAGGTATGTGAGAATAACAATTTATCTGTTAGACAACTTCGTAAACGTATTAAAAATAAAGAATATGAAAGATTAGATGAACAAACAAAATTAAAATTAATTAAGAAGGAAAAACTAGAAGTTCAAGATGCAATAAAAAATCCAATAATAATTAGTAATAAGTCCAATTATGAAATAGTGTCAGAAAAAGTATTGCAGAAACTTATTCTTGAAGATATACCAGCATTTTTAGATGAATTAGGTAATGGATTTACATTTGGAAGAAAATGAATACAAAATTAAGGTTGGTAATAACTATAATTACATTGATTTGCTTTTATATAACATTGAGTTCAATTGTTATGTAGTTGTAGAACTAAAGGTAACTGAACTAAAAAAAGAACACATAGGTCAAATAGAAGCGTATATGAATTATATCGATAAGAATCTAAGAAAGCAGGCTCAAGATAAAACAATAGGTATAATTTTGTGTAAGAAAGATAATAAATTTATTATGGAATATCGTAGTGATGAAAGGATAAAGATAAGAGAATACTGATTATTAATATAATTATGCATTACCAGCTATAATTAAAGATATTACAGATCTTTTTTTACAAATTATTAAAGTAATATTGCAATGTTTTTTTTTATTTGATATAATTTATAAAGAATAAGGTTAGGTGAGGCTGATTGTGAGCTTAAGTGTTATAAATAAATATATAACAAAGAAAGAAAAGGATTTGCTTTCTTATGCGAAGATACTAGAGTCATTAATTAGTATTGAAAATAATAAAATGTGGCAAAACAAGAAAGAATTTAGTGCTTTTGCTAAAGAAATAATTGAAATATATTCTGAAAAGTATTATTTTCAAAACAACATTCATAAAGAAAATCCAATTGAATATTCAAATGATAATATAAACTTTGTTTTAAAATCAATAATTGAGTATTGTAGACTACATGATAAGATGGAAATGTTAAGAAGTTGGAAAAATGAAACTTTCCTATTATCAGTTATTATATGTACAGCTTGTTATGTAGATTTTGCAAGTAATGTAGTAGATGGAGATATTCAAGACACTAAAAACAAATTTAAATATTTACTTAGTTATTTAAGAAAAACAAAAATACTTGAAGTAAAGGATAACAAATATTTTATAAATGATTTATTCGATGAAGTAAAGAAAAATGCAAGTGAAGATAAAAAGATACTAGAGTATTTAGATAGTGATGATTTTAGAAATGAATATAAAATGATAAGTAATAATCCAGTTTATTACGAAGTGCTATTTAGTTATGAAGTACCAGGATTAAAAGAATTTGATGAAACTTTAACTAAGGGCGTTTTAAAAAAATATGATGCTAAAATTAGGGAAATATCTTATGATTTACTAGAAGTACATTTACTTAAAGAATTAATCAGCAACATGGAAATGGATAAATACCTAATTAGAATAAACAAAGATATGAAAAAAGCTAGTCTAGTTAAGTTCTTTGATAATGAATATTTGAAAGAATTTATAAAAATACTAGTTCCTTATGATAAAGAAATAGAGTATCAAAATATTATAAATGATTATAAAGAAATAGGTATGAATTTTATTTATGAAATGGACATAGATGAAGAAATAGAACCAACAAGTTTAGTAAATGATATGCAGCTTTTAGTATCAAAAGAATTTGTTAAAAATAATGCAAATAATCAAATGAGTTTTGAAAAAATGAACGTAAAACTAGTTGTAAAGAATAAGGAGGAATAAAGATGAGTGTGTATGGAGAATTTTTTACAAAGTTTATGGAACCTCTTTTTGAAGGTTTTGTAAGTATATTTAAAGGGTTAGGTCAAGGGTTATTTCAAATGTTTAACATTATGAACTATATCACAGTTATAAGTGATTATAAGAAAGATTTAACCGGAGTAGGTCTAGTAATAATGATTTTTTCAATTATTTTCTTACTAGCTATATTTGGATTAATTATATTCCTAATATATAGATCAATTAAAGTATATATAAGATACAGAAGAAATGTTAAAAAAGAAGACATGTTAATTGATGAAATAGATTCACTTAATAACGAAATATTTAAGTTAAAAAGACAAAATGCTAAATTCAGTGAACTTACTAATGAAAATGGTGAAATTGAATATAATGAAGATGGAACGCCTAAAAATGAATTAAAAGAAGGTGAAAGCAGATTCTTTAAACTTAGCAATGTAGATAAAAAATATGAAAACATAGTTCCAGAAGTAATAAATAATACTTTTACTCTTGAAGAGTTCTGTAACATGTTTAGAAATTATTCAGCATCTAAATTACATTTATACTATGATATTAATTTAATTAGATTATTTATTGCATCATTTGCATCAAATAAGTTAATTATACTTGAAGGTATATCTGGTACAGGTAAAACCTCACTAGCATATGCATTTGGATCATTTATTGACAATGAAACAACTGTAGCATCAGTTCAACCTTCATGGAGAGATTCAACAGAAATATTTGGTTATTTCAACGAATTTACAAAGAAATTTAATGAAACAGCAATACTAGAAAAAATGTATGAAGCACAATATAACGATGAAGTTTATATAACACTTTTAGATGAAATGAACATTTCTCGTGTAGAATACTATTTTGCAGAAATGTTATCTATTTTGGAACTTCCAAATAAAAAAGACTGGGTTGTAGAACTTGTTCCAAACGTATGGCCTGGGGACCCTAAGAAACTAGATAATGGAAAATTAAAAATTCCAGAAAACATGTGGTATATTGGTACAATCAATAACGATGACTCAACATTTATGATAACTGATAAAGTTTATGATAGAGCAATGCCAATAGCTATTGATGACAAATGTGAAGTATTTGAAGCTCCTGATACAGATAGAATTAAGACAAGTTATAAATATTTAGATAGTTTATTTGAAAAATCAAGTAATGAACATCGAGTAAGTGAAGAAAACTTAGAAAAGGTTGCTCAACTTGATAGATATGTAATTGATCACTTTAGACTAGCTTTCGGTAACAGAATTGTTAAACAATTAAAAGAATTTGTTCCAGCATATGTTGCTTGTGGTGGAGATGAAGTAGCTGGTATAGATTATCTAATAGCTCACAAAATTTTAAGAAAATTTGAACAATTAAATCTAGCATATATTAAAGATGAAATAGATGGACTTGTAAATTATTTAGAAAAATTATTTGGAGCAGGAAAGACTCCAGAATGTAAAGCATATTTATTACGTCTTAAGAAAACAATTTAGGTGATACTATGAATATCGTAGATTACATAAATAATTTAAATAAAGATAAAGCTAGTTCTTTTGTGGGAGCTACATCATCTGATATATTAATTAAAAAAAATATTGATGCGAAGGTAAGTGATACATCTTGGATAGATATGGTTGAAGAATGTATCCCTTATCTAGATAATATAATAAGAAATCCCAGAAGATTTATAGTTCAAGAAGAAAACATTGTACCAATTGAAAAAGCAAAAGTTGTAACTGAAGAGTCAATTAGACATTTAGCACAACACACAAGTATGATTCAAGAAGTACAAGAAGACGGAACAGTTATACCTCTTAAACTACTTAATGTTTATAGAGAAGAAACAGTAGACTTATATGAAAACAGATTTATTAAATCATTAGTAGACAATCTATATACATTCGTAACTAATAAGTTAGAAGAATCTGACCAAAAGAGTTATGCAAAAGTAGATAGTGAAGTTACTTATAAAGGTATAATGAAGAAAAAAGATGAAGTTGTAGAAGTAAATCTACAACTTACTAGTAAAAAGGAAACTGATGTTGATGCATCTAAAGATGGACATAGTCTAGATGAGAGAATTGAACATATCAGAGATATAGTTTCAGCATTTAGAAGTTCAACATTTATAAAAAGTTTAAAAGAATCTAGTCCAGTAAGAAGTCCAATTAGAAAAACCAATGTTATTCTAAAGGAACAAAACTTTATTAAAGCACTAGAACTTTGGGAATATCTAGAAAAAAATAATATTAAACCTGTTACAAGTATAGAAAAAAGAAATGAAGTTAGTAAAAGTAATGATGTTAAAACTTTATATGACCTAGCATTCTTCATTAATTCAGATGCTTTAGATACTTCTAAAGAAGAAAGTAATGGATACAATTCCGCAATTGTAAGTAAACTTGTAAATGATTTCGTTTTTTCTGGAGATATAACAGAAAAAGAATTTAAGAAATTAATGGAAAAAGAATTTAAAGAAGCAAATAAAAGAAAAGAAAAAGCAACATCCGGTATTAAGAAATGTATAGAAGCTTTTCTTGATGATGTTGATAAGAAAAAGAAAAAAATGGTTACTATAATAAAATAAATTGAGGTGGCAAAATGAATAAAGTAAATGAAAAGAATAAGAAGGAGTTTCAAAGAAATAAGGAAACAATTAATATTAAAGAGTTCATGCTTTTAAAAAGTGGAGAACAAGATAAATTAATTGAAGAAACCTTAAATAAAGTATATGAAGAAAATGTAGAAGTTACTAAAAAACATATTGATAAAGTACTTAATGTAGCTTTTGATAATAAAGATAATGAAACATTTTTACCTCATAGTTTATGCGTTCAAAAAGATGGAAATAAATTAATATTCTCATTTAAGAAAAGTAATAAAGCTTTATTAATTCTTTTCTTACTTGGCTTTTTGTTTATTGCTGGATTTGCTACCTTTAGTGGTGTTCAACTCATTGGTAAATCATGGATGAATATTGATTTAAATGGTGATGGAGTTCCAGATTTAAATCTTGACTTAAATGATGATGGAATATGTGAAGTAAACTGTACAAAAAATAAAATGGGGAAAAAACCAGAATCAAATATTGATTATCGAGGAAATAGAAAACCAACATTTAATGTAATTCTTGAAGATGGAACAATTTCCAATAAAATGAATCAAACAGATGAAAATGGAAAATGTCTTCTTAACTGTGATACAAATGATGATGGTTGGCCAGATACAAACATTGACATTGATGGTGATGGAAAAGCTGATTTAAATATTGATAGTGATGGTGATGGTAATCCAGATTTAAACATTGATACTAATGGTGATGGAGTTCCAGATATCAATATTGATGAAGATGGCGATGGTAAATGCGATAAAAATTGTACTTATGTTATTGACAAAAAAGGTGGTCAAATAACTACAGGGAATGGTGATGTAACCTTAGATACAGCAGCTTTAATAGTTAATTTTGAATCAGGAAATAATATTGTTTTAACAGACATTTATCCAGATGATCAAACTGATGAAGGTGTTACAACAAAAATACCAGACGTTAAATTTACTATAGAAAATAAAACAAATGAAGATTTATATTATAACATTTACTGGACAGAAGTTGAAAATACATTTGAAACAGATAATTTCTGGACTATGATAACTAGCACAAATAATGGTTATAAAGTTAACTGGAAAACAGCACCAAAACAAAATGGTCTAGAAGCATCAAGAATAAAAATTAGCCCACAAAGCAAACAAGAATACACAGCATCATTTACATTACATGGTACTGGTGAAGAACAAAATATAGATCAAGGAAAGGTATTTAAAGGTAGACTTTTAATAGAACTAATAAAGGACAACAAATAGGTTGTCTTTTTTTGTTGACTTTTGTCGAATTTATGATAGAATAAAGTTATTATTACAGAAATTTTTGTAATAGTTTAGGGGGAATTGGTATGGCTACAAAAGCTACAAAGAAAGAAA
>URWD01000022.1 GCA_900551525.1 uncultured Mycoplasmatota bacterium | reverse complement strand
TATGCCAATGCAGTTTTACCTGATCCTTGAGTATGCCAAATTATTCCTTTTTTTATTCCTTCTGATATTTTATTTTCAATAGCAAAGGTAGCAAATAATTGTTGATATCTCATAATATGTTTTTGTATTTCAACTACACCGTTTTTATTAGCTTTTTCTACATAAGCGATTCCATATCTTAATAACTTAAATATTCTATTTTTATGAAATAATGATGTAATCAATTTGTTTGTAGGAGTCATTCTACTTAAATTAGTGCTATATTCATTTGTTCCTTTTATTGAAACATAGTTATTATCTTTTAATATATAATTTTCTTCAGTATCTGATATATCTCCTATTTTATCAAAGATAGCTGAGTCTTCTTCTCTAAAGCAATTAAAGAAAACACTTTTATCACTTGGTGTTCCATAAAATGCTCCTTCTATTGGAACAATAGAATCATTATTATATTCTTGGTTATTTGAAAAAACTAAAATCTGAGTAATATTCATAAATTTTCTAAATTTTTCATTATGAAATCTATCATTTATTCTATTTCTTTCAGCTAAAATGCCATCTCTATTATTTGGTTTTTTAACCTCTATAAAACCTAATGGCATGCCATTAATAAACATAACAACATCTGGCCTAAAATTATCTTCTCCATTTTCATATGGTAATTCAGTTACAACATTTAAAGTATTGTTATCTATATTATCAAAATCAATTAATTTAATTCCGTCTATTCCATCTAATAACGTTTTATAAAACTTTCTGCCTAAATCTTTATTATTTAATTTAATATCAAGTTCATCAAGTATTCTATCAATATCGTCTTCTTTCAAATCAGAACTATTGATTTTATTTATGCTATCTTTAAATATTGTTTTAAAAATATTCATTCTATGGTCTAATTGTACTTTTATTTCTTTTAGGGATAAATATTTATAACCTAACCTTGTAGCATGTACTAATGCAGGAATTTTGACCCTTGTATTTTCACTAAATTCCATTTTAATCACCGCCTTAATCTTTAAAAAATATTATTTTTTTGTGTAATCATTTGTTTCTCCTTAATGTCGCTATAATTAGAATTATCAACTATATTAGAAATACGTTTTTTTTACAAAAAACATTAATATTTTTAATTGTAGTGCATACTTATAACTTTCTTATTATATAATTGTGAAATTAAATAAATATCATTTTTCAAAAAATTCGATTTATCATGGGCCTCAAATCAATTATAGACCTCATTTTTTTTCATTTGTTCACTATCATATGACGGAAAATATTTGTAATATTCTTCAACAAAATCCCGTAATTCTTTTCTGTATTTACTTATTTCTGATTCCATTATTATTGAACCATTGAACAATTTTATATAGTTTTCTCCTTTTTCATCTCTTGATTCTTGAACATGAGCGCATCCATTTCTAATATTTCGGATTTTATCCCACTTACTGAATAAATTATTTTCACAACTACTCAAAACACATTGAGAAACGTAAAAATCAAGTAATTTGTCATTTTCCCAATTTCCTTCCCAAGCATCAATAATTTTATTTTTATTTTCTTTTGTATAATTATTGTTGAAATTTGTCCGCAATTCACAATCAGAGATGTTACTTTTAATGTACTTTTTTGCATCTTGGTGTAATTGACTTGTTTCTGACAAATACAAACCTCTTAATGCGTTTAGTTCATCCCATCTTATTAGAGTTAAATCAATGATTGATTTAATTGATTCAAATAAATTATTAGCTGATTTAAATACAAACTTACTAAAATACTCAAGAGGTATATTATCCTTTGACAAGTAGTTTATTATATATTTTTTTAATTGTTGTTCGTCCTGATTTGAATATAGCAACATTTCTTGCTTATAATATTTTCTTGCTTCAATTAAAAAATCAAACCCGCTAAATTCATCTCCTTCACTTATATTGTAATCACTTAAAAATAAATCAATTTTTTTATTACTATTAATTGCATCTAAAGCGTCTTTTTTATTTGTAACTTTAGTAATATTGGAAATGTAACCCTTTTCTTTTAAATATTTTTCTGTTTTAGAGACATTATTATTTAAAAATGAAGAATCGTCTTCAAAATCATCATCCAACCATAAAATATTGTAATTACTTCTCATCTTTTCCACCAACTTCTATTATAAATTCTACTCCATCCTGTTTGTTTTCAACTATTATATTCCATTTATATTTATTTAATATCCTTTTAATCTGATATAATCCAATTCCCGTTCCGCCTTCTTTAGTTGTAAATCCTAATTCAAAAATACTATTTAAGTTTTCTTTATTAATTGTTTTTGTGTTTGAGAAAAATTTTATCTTATTGTTTTCAAAACACACATCAATTATGGTTGCATTAAAATCAACTGCATTTGATATTAAATTATCAATTATTACTGACATATCATATACATCGACTTCACAATCAAATGATTTTCGATCATAATTTTTTCCAGTATAAAGATTTAATTGTTTGATTTTAATCAAATTTGATATATAACTTGAACTTTTGAAATAAAAATTCCAGTAATCAAATAAATTTATTTTATTTTTCCCTTTTGATTTAAAATTACCTTTTAATATCACTTGATTAAAAACTCTCATTTTGTCAGAAATTAATTTAATTTTAGCTAATTCTTTTAATATTTCTGATTGTTTTTTAAAATCAATGTAATCAGCAATATTCTCAATACAACTATCAAGTTCATTAGACATTTTTGAAATGTGATGTGTAACTTCAGCTTGTAATACATCTTCATCACTGCTAAGATTTCTCAATAAACTATTTTGATTTTCTAGTCCTGATATTCTTTCATTTTTAGCAGTTACAATTTTTTCTTGTTCCTTAATAATTTTTTTAGACTTGACGATAGTATCTTTACTTTTTTTAAAAATTTCTTTAACTGCACTCGGAGATAATTTATTTTGATTTATTGCGTTAGTCAGAACGTTTTCAATATCAGGTATGTTTTTCTTCAGTATATCGTGATTCAATTCAATATCGTATTCATTGTCTTTTATAAAAGTGGGCAGAATTCGTTTACTTTCAGTAATTTCTACATCACTTATAGTAATTTCCTTGTTACTATCTGAATCAAATCCCCACCGTATTAAATCTATATACTTTTCTAAAGGCTTATGTGCATATTCCATATAAAGTTTCATTAAAATCTGATATGCAGAATTTTCCACAAACCCTCTATCTCTTGAACTAACTTCAACAAATTTATTGTTTTCGTCAGTTATTGATACGTATCCAACTATCTCTCTATTTCCTAAATATCTACTATATCCTTGACCTTTTCTAGTATCAAGTCCGAAAGTGTCGTGGTTCATTTCACCATAAGGATATATTCTAAATTTATTTTTATATACAAAAATACTGCCATAATTTTTGGGCTCTGTCCCCATTAATCTCGTGAAATTCATTTTTGCTATCGGGTTTAGGTAATATATACATATTTTTATATTATCCAAGCCCGTATCATTATCTTTTTTTGAAATATCGTATATTAAACTGCCACGGTCTCGCAATTTTACCACAATTTTTTCATTGAATTCTGCCGTTATGCATACTGTTTTTTCTTTAAGAGCATCGAGCAATGAATTTTTTATGTTTGATGATAAACTATTCATTCTCTCATTATCACTAATTACATTTAAGTTTATTTTCATATCAGCATCAGAATCAAAAGGATTTACTAATTTTTCCAATGATTTTTTTAGTTTAAGTATTCTATCATAATCCCAATTATCTCTTAAATTATTAATTATTATAGCTGTGCCATGTTTTTCTATTTCATTAAAATTTGATATATTACTATACCATACTGGTATATTTTCAAATTTTTCCAAATTATTTTTTTCAAATACTCCCCATTTTATTTCTAAAACATTGTATTTTTGTTCAATTATGGTTTTCGTTATAATTTTGATATCTGAACCTAACCTATCGCAAGCAAATCTTCCTATTCCCTTTGCTCCAACATATTTTCTATTATTTGCTCCTTTACTATCCTTTTTTTCTGAATATGCAACAAAAAGCCATTTATTTTTTATGTCTTCTTTGGACATTCCTATTCCATCATCGATAATAACAATTTTTTGTTCTTTCAAATTCAATTCGATTTTCACATTTTTTGAATTTGCATCAAAAGAGTTTTTAACTAATTCAAAAACAGCTACTACCTCACTTGTTATTAATTCTCGTCCTATAATGTTTTTTAATCCTGTACTAACTTTAAAATTCATCTTTTCATTGTTCATAACATCCTCTCCTAACAAAAAATAAAAGATTTAACTATCTTTTATTTTATCATACTTTTTAAGATAATACCAGCTTGTTCTGCAAATAATGGTGGAACAGCATTAGCAACTTGTGTATATCTTGGCACGTCTTTCTTTCTTAATTCTCCACCAGTTGTATACTTTCCACAAAATTCATACCAATCTGGAAAACTTTGAATTCTTGCCATTTCCCTTACTGTTAATATTCTTGGCTCGCAATAATGAATAAAATCATCTGGTATTGACGTAATTGTTGTACATATAAAGCCTTTTTTTAAAACAGTAACCCCTCTTTTTTTAAATCCTTCTACTAAATTCATTGAGGGTGTAACTCTCATCATCTTTGTAGTCTTTGTCATTAATTGTTGAAACACTTTTATTGTATCTGGATTATGATTTGCAAATCTATGGCTATTTGGATAGCCACAGCAATCTTCTCTCATTAATCTTTGATAATTTGATTCGATTTTTCCATATTTTCCAAAATCAAAATTTTTCATTTGTTCTGTTTTGTATGTTCCTTTTGATTTTAATAAATCACTTATTGCTTCATCAATCGTTATTTTCTCTGATATACCCTTCTTTTCCAAAAATTTTGTATGTTGCTTTTTCAATTTGTCAAAAAAATCTATGTTACTGTTAACTAATGTTCCAACTAAAATAAAACGTTTTCTTGTTTGTGGAACACCATATTCTGATACATTTATAACGCTCGACTTTATCTCATATCCTAATTTTTCTAAACTTTCTTTTACAAAAATAGAGTATGGCTTACCACGCCCGTCATTTTGTTCAAATCCTATAGTGAATCCATGTACATTTTCAAAAAAAAGAATTTTTGGTTTTACTATATCAATAAAATCTATGTATGCTTTAACAAGTTTATTTCTAACATCATTTTCAACTCTTTTTCCAGCCATAGAAAACCCTTGACACGGAGGTCCACCTACTACTAAGTCCACCTTTCCTTTTAAATTTAATAACTCTTTTTTATAATTTTTAATTAATTCATAAATATCTATTGTACCTTTATTTAACCAGTTAGGCCACGAAAAATGATTTTTCTTTTCGATAAGATTATGTTCTAACGTTGCAAATGCATCTTGATTTTTTTCTACCGCAAAAATTCCGTGCCACCCTGCTTTATACAAACCTAATGATAAACCTCCACAACCAGCAAAAAGATCAATATATGTATATATTTTTTTCATATTACACCTCGAATATATTATACTATATTAATAATCAAAACTCCAGGCATTTTTATAAATTCATAAAAATTCAAAAGTTGTATATTAATTTTATAAACATTTTTCACTAAAAGAAACCTTTTTTAAGATTTCTTCAATTCTATCTATAACTATTCACAATCACATTCTTGGCAATTGCAATCATCTTCACAGTTACATTCTTCACAATTGCATCCACATTCACAAGTTTCATCGCAATTACATTCTTCACATTCACAACCGCAACTGCATTTTTCTTTTTCTTCCATTTTTTCACCTCTTTTCTGTAATTATTATACTACGATTTTGTTTTTATTTAAATACTTTATGATTTTTTTGTTCTTACTAATTTTAGTTCATTTTTATTTAGGAACGCTATTATTATATTTTGATTTTCATATATCATGTTTATAAAATCAATTATATCTATTTCACATTTAAAAGTTAATTTTCCTTCATAAATATCTTCAAAAACTATTTTAATTTCATTATTTTTAGATGTTTCAAGTCTATAATTTCCATGTGCTATGCTATTTCTAATACCATTTATTATTACTTTGTTTTTTAAGTGTTCACTATTTTCTTGTTCATAAGAAATAATTTCATTTAATCTTATATTCAACAAAGCAACTTGAGCCTCTAAAATTTGTTTTTGAGTTTCAGTTTTTGTTAAAATGGCAGCTATTCTTCTTATAGCACTCATGTTACCTTTTTGCTTAACATTTTCTAAATTTTGGTTATCTTTAGCAATTTTACTTGATATTTCTGCAATTTGTTTATTTTTACTAGTAATTTGAATTAAAACTTCATTTTTTGTAGTTTCATCTGGTTCAAAATATAAAACATTTATGCTACTTAAATCTAGATTGCCATAATCTAAACCCGTATTTTCATTTTTACTATACTCATTATCATTTTTAAAAAGTGTATCATTTCCATATGAAAATAAACTTTGAAATAAAGCAATTTCAACCCCTACAAGTTCATTATAACTTATTAAGTCTACACTTTGTTTTTTCTTCAATTCTTCTATAGTGGTTTTCTTATCTTTTATTTCAATCTTCTGTAGGTCAGAAATTAATAACAAATTTTTTAATAAAGAATTCAATAAATTAAAATTCTCTTTTCTTTTTATTTCTATTATTTTGGAAAGTAAATTTACTTGTTCTTTATACCCCATATCATCAGTTAAATTCATAAATGTTTCATCTACAGCTTGCTTAAGTATTTGATATGGTATTCTTTCTTGTTTAACTTCTACTATATACTTTTCTTTAATTTGCTTTTCAAAATCCATTACTGTTTGATTTGATTGCGAGCTTTTGTAATCATCCAACATTAATTCAAATCTATCTCTTAAAAGCTTATCTATACTCGAATTATCACGACTTTTAAGTGTAATATTTTTAACCCTAAATGTTTTAGCAAATCTTAATAGTTCATCCTTATTTTTAAATGGTTTTGTTCTTTTTCTTTCTTCTTTATTTGAAATTAATAATTCTCTTTTGTAAATATTTTTATCTGGATTCTTCAAACTTGCTTTTAAACATGAAACTATCATTTTAGATAAGTCACTTATGTTAACTATAACTTCATCCCCATCAATATTAAAAATAACTTTATTTTCTTCTGCATTTAATTTAAAACTGCCGTGTGCTATTTTATTTCTTAATTCACCTACAACAGATGCAGCATCTTTAAACTTATGATTATCTATATAAAATCCATCACTTTTTTTAGTAGCTATCATATCTACAGAACTTAGTAATTCATCATAAAAAATCTTTGTTCCATAGTTTTCTTTTGTTCCTTCAACAATATCTTCCTTAATAGCTAATAAAACACAACTTACTAAGCTAAAACTTGCTATACTTAAGTATTTACTATCAATTATATATTCAAAATCTTGAACTTTTTCATCTAATATATTTGTTAAAATAATTGCATATCCTTTTATTCCACTATAAAGTGTTTTTAATGTTTCAGTATCCATAATTTTCCCCCATTGATGGGCTATATTTTACCACAATAGTGGTTTTATGTCAAATTTTATGCCAAAGAAAAAAGATATTATTTTTTCTTGCTAGCACGTTTTTTAGGAACTTTTTTAATACCTTCTTCTATTTCTTTAGTTAGTTCTTGATTTTTCTTATCTTCATAAGTTATTTTACCAGTTATTTCATGATATGCTTCTTTAATACCATCTCTTACTGCCCACTTTATTAAAAAGTAAACTAGTAAACATATAACTAAAATTAGTAAAAATAATAAAAATACATTTACATCACTTAACATAGTCTATCTCCCTTCCTTTTTAATATATCCATTTTGTATAAGCATATTATCAACATATTTTTCCCAATTTATAAATTCTGGCTCTTGGTTTCTTTCTTTAACTTTGTCTAAATAATCTAAATATGCTAAGTAATAATGAACTATTTGACTTAGCAATAAAGAATCATTTTGTTCTAATTTTAAATATTTATCATATAGATCTGAGAAATTACTCATGGAAATAAATTTATCTAAATCTCTATTTACTACTAGTAATTCATAATAATATGCTCTTTCAGATTTTTCTTTTGATGATAATAAAGAATCATCTAATTTATTTTTAGATTGTTCACTATATTCATGTTCTAATGCTTGTCTTTTTACGTTTTCTTCTGCTAAATACTTACTTGTTGTAATTTTATATAATTCTGGATTTTCTTTTTGCATTTTTTCTAGTTCTTCAGTTAAAATAGCTTTTTTTTCTGTTGTTAGTTCTTTACCTTCTCCATCATGTCCACGAGTAAGCATAGCAAGTAAAGCTGTTATTCTGTTTGCTTTTTCACTACCAAATAATTTTTCACTTATGGAATTTATTTCATCATCAAAGCTTTTAGTTATTTCATTTTCTCTAGCAGTTAAACTTGATTTTACAAAAGCAAAATCATTACTTAAAGCTGCAATTTTTAAATATGTCTCAGAAGATATGTAGCTTCGATATTTTTCTAATAAAGTTGTAACATTATTAAGGCTTTGCATTTGTCTTATAACTCGTCCTTGTTCTAATTTTAATGCATCTAATTTTGTTACATCTAGTTTCATTCCTAATTCATTTTTCATAACACTACTTAATGATGTATAATCTAAATCTTTTGATTTTTCTACAAATTCATTTAATTTTGCTTCAATTTCTAAAGGACTTTCTTTACTAAATTCTCTTTGTCTTTCTAGTTTTTCAAATATACTAAGTAGTCCGATGCCTTGATTGTTTAGTGAATTATTAATACTTGTTAGATTTTTACGATCCTTAGACTCATGTAAAACATATTCTTTTTCATTATCCAAGTTAATTTCGTATCTAACAAAGTATGTTGATACTACATTCATTTCTTCAAATAAACCTAATTTTTGTTTTGTTATTAATCTTTTAAAATTTTCAAGATAAGTATTCTTTTTGTTTGCTATTTGTTTTAATTCATTGTATATTTTTTGTCCGTTTTCACTTAAACTATCTTTAAAAGTTATTTTTGATAAAATACTTTCTAAAACAACTGCTTCCATGTATTTTTTCCATGAATTTTTCACTTCACTGACAATATCTTGGGCCTTTTGATATTTTGGACTACTTATACTCTTTGGATTCTTGGCATTTATTACTACCATATTTATACAATTCATAACATCATATATATTTTTAATATCAATAGTTTGTTCCACAAATTAAGCCTCCTTCATATGTTTATTATAACATTCTTTTCTTAAAATTAATAATTATATTGTATATTAAACTTGTAAATTTTATGTAAACTTTACTTTTTTCTTGGTTTTATAATATCATCACTATTTATGTGACCTATTAATAGTGATGAATTTATATCATGGTTGTTAATATTTTCTTTAACTTTACTTTCATCATAATTTGCATAACAGTATTTACATAAATGATTACACGAATTATACACACCAATATCCACTAACTCTACACAATTACATGCATTACCTTTACGCGCTTGCCACTTTTTATATGTTTTACCCGTTAGTTTAAAAGCAAGTTCTTTTGACATGCATTCGCCTTTGATAAATCCATATTCTGTTAAATTTCTTTTCTCAAAACATGTTTGTATCACCATATTGTTATCTTTGGCAATTTTGCTAAAATTTTCACCAATTAACTTATAATCTTCTTCAGTAAATGAACGATACTTTAAGTATGGTAGATTTTTTCTTACATTTTTATAATTATCTATAAATGATACAATTATAGTCTTAACATAACCTTTTAAAAGACTACATAACTTTGTAAATGCTTTTATGTGGTATTCTATATTGTATTTTTCACTTATAAAAATTGGGTCATATCTTACATAAATATTATCTATACCAACCCTTGTTGATATCTTTTTGACTGCTTCGATTATTTTACTTTTAGATGGTAAATTTGGTTCTATATCATCTTTATATGGAGTTATTGTTACATGAAATATATATGGTATTTTAATATCACCAAGTTTATCTACGATAGGTATAGGATTTTTAGTGCAAAACAATATTAAATCTACATCATCAAAATTGATTCTACTTACTAAATTTGGATTAAATGGATTTCTAACATCTACATATCCTTCTTTTAATCTATTTAAAAACCATTTTGAATAAAATGCTACTATATCTGTTCTACCACTTACATTTAATATCATGACTAATCTCCTTATCTACTTTTTTATCAATTTTTGAGTTCTTTCTTCGTTATGATTATATTATTATAAGAATAATTTGTCAAATTTTGAAAAAGTTATTGACAAACTTCAAAAAAAATATTAAGATTATACTAGCATGATACAAGTCATGCTAATAACCTGATCTCTCTTACGAATCTCAATGTGAAGAGATCAACCAAAACCCCCTGAAGAGAGCGAAAGCTCTCGTTTTTGTTTATTTTAAGGACTTTTTTAATAACTAAAAATGCTCTATGTGGCAGTTTATGTGGCAAAATTTTAAAATAGTTAAAAATTACAAAACACTTTTTTATTAGTATAATAAAAGAAATAGATAATCAATCTAGAAAATCTATTTCTTTTATTATATTTTTGTAATAATCATAATCTTGATAAGATTTATTATCTAAAAATTCTTTGGCATCAATGTTTGCTTGAGTTAATATATTAAAATCTCTTTTTAAATTTGCAATTTTAAATGACATATCTCCACTTTGTTTTACTCCGAAAAGATCACCTTGACCACGTTGTTCAAAATCTTTTTCTGCAATATAAAAACCATCTGAAGATTCTTCCATTACTTTAAGTCTTTCATTATTACTTGAATTAGTTACTAAATAACAATAACTCTGAATATTGCTTCTTCCTACCCTGCCTCGAAGTTGGTGAAGTGTTGCAAGACCAAATCTTTCAGCATTATAAATAACCATCATCGATGCATTTGGCACGTCTATTCCTACTTCAATAACTGTGGTTGATATTAAAATATTTATTTTGTTTTCCCCGAATTCTTTCATAAGATTATCTTTTTCTTTTTGCTTTAATTTTCCATGTAAGATTTCAATTCTAACTTTGTTATTAAAGGCTTTATTTAGCTTTTCTTTTAATTCAATAACACTATTTAAATTAAGTTCATCATTTTGTTCAATTAAAGGAGAAACTACGAATATTTGATGATTTTGTTTTAACTCATCATACATTTTAATTAAAACTTCCTTGATGTTTTTTTCTTCTTCTATCTTTGTTATTATTTCTTTTCTAATATTTGGTTTCGTTTTAATTTGAGATAAATCTAAATCACCATAAATTGTTAATGCATAAGTTCTTGGTATTGGGGTTGCTGATAAATATAGTACATCTGCATCTCCGTTTAGTCCTTTGTTTTGAAGTAAGTTACGTTGGTTAACTCCGAAGCGATGTTGTTCGTCAGTAATTACTAAACCTAAATTTTTAAAATTCAAATTATCATTTAATAATGCATGTGTACCAATTACAATATCAATTTCACCATTTTCAATTTGAGTATATAACTTTTCTTTTTGTTTTTTGGTAAGACTTCCAGTTAATAAAGTTATGTTTATATCATATTCTTTAAAATATTCTTTGATGGACTCATAGTGTTGTTTTGCTAGTATTTCTGTTGGTGCCATAAATGTTGATTGATATCCACTTAGAAAATTTGCAAGTATTGAAGCAATTGCTACGATTGTTTTCCCTGAACCTACATCACCTAGAACAAGTCTATTCATTCTTTTATTTTCTTTCATATCTTTAAGTATTTCTTCAATTGTTTTTAATTGATCTGTCGTTAATTCAAAATTTAAACTTGATAAAAATTCTTGAACTTCATTTTCATCAAAATTCTTTGGTAAGCCTTTAGTTATTTTATTAATATTTTTTAAGTAATTTATTTTAAACATGTAAATAAATAATTCTTCATAAATTAGTTTTAACTCACTTTGTTTTATATCATTTATATTTTCTGGCTTATGTATTTTTCTTATTGCATCATCTTTACTTAATAAGTTATATTTGTCATTTAAATATGTTGGAATATTATCATCAATATTTATCTTTTTATTTAAAGCTGTTTCTATCATACTTTCTAAGCTAGAATTTTTAAGTCCTTCCGTTAAATGATAGATTGGTTCTATTTTTTCATCTTCAGCTTTAAATTTAATATCATTGGCAGTAAAAGTATTTTTTATCTTAGAATATTTACCTATTAAAACTATTTCTCTATCTGATGTTAAATTTTTCTTTAAAAAAGCTCTGTTAAAAATAACTACTTTAAAATCATGATTATTGTTACTTGCTAAAAAGTCTAAACGATTAAAGTTTCTTTTGATATAGGCTACTTTTGGCACATTCAAAACTTTTGCCTTAATATAATAAGTCATTGTTTCATCGGCATCATTAATATTAATAAATTTAATAACATTATAACGATATGGATAGTATGTAAGTAACTCTTCCACAGTATTTATATTAATTTTATTTAGTATATTTATAGTTTTAGGACCTATTTTGGGTAATAATTCTAAGTTCATTTGTACCTCCGTCATAATTATAACAAATTTTTGCAAAAATAGCTTGACAAATTGTACTTTTTCGATTAAGATAGTAATCACCAATTCACTTAAAGAAGGCGAATTGGTGCTAGTATCACACTAGTCAACCCCTTTTTATTCTTTTAGGAGATTTCTTAGGAAATCTCCGCTTTTTTTGTTGGTTATTTTTTTAGAAAAAGATAAAAACAAAAGGTTAACAAGCCAATAAAATAAATTAAAGCAAAAATTATAATTAAAATTTTGAAGATTTTTTCTATTTTTTTATTATTTATAACTTTTGATATTGCATAACCAAGAAAACTTATACTTTCACATAATAATCCAAAGAATATAAATTTTGAAAGGAGGTCATGCACTTGATAAATGGTGTAAGTTAGAAACAAACTTGGTATTAAAGCCCCAATAATTATTATTAAATTTCTTAAATTTTCTTTAGTACTTATATGTTCTTCATTCCCTAAATTCTTTTTGTTTTTAATCTTTAAGAATAAGTCATACATAATTAATACAAAGGGAATTAGACACCAAATAAAACCAAATATTTTATTATTTGATTTATTAAATAATATAGTTAATATTCCGGGTATCATAAGGATATAAATAAAAGGTAAAATAATTGTATTTTCATATTTATTATAAGGAAAATAATATGTAGACCAGTACCTTTCTTTTAAATTTGGTATTGTTAAATTTGTGTCTGTACATTCTTCTAAAACTTCGTATATAAAAAATTGATTTTTTATTACATAGTAATGCTTGTTTTCTGTTTTATTACAGTTCTTGTATTTGTATTCTTTACCATTTTTAGAAATAAATGTACATATATTATCTTCGTTTTTTAAAAGATAAACTATTTCTTTTTTAGGCTTATATATTAACCAAATTAGATACGTTAATGCATAATAAAAAAAGAAAATAATACACATTAAACCTAGTAATATTTCTATAGTATATTTTTTTATACATGCAAATAATGCATCGTAATCGTTTACACTTAAAATATTTGATTTTTTTATAAGTATTATACCAATTAATCCTAGAATAGTTACTAGGATTAATTTTGGTATAGTGTACTTTTTACTTCTTTTTGTATTCATATTATTTTCCTTTATTTTGTGGTTATTTTTTTGTAATATTCATATCTTTTAATGGCATTTTCTTTTTGCTCTTCAAGAACTTTATTTGCTAAATCTTTATCTTTAATTTTTAAGGCATTAAATCTTACTTCATTATCTAAGAAAGTTTCATACTTATCAAAATTAGGTTTTTTAGAGTCAATATGAGTTTCTCCATCGTGTCGCATTAAAATTGTATATCCGCATTCTACTGCTAGTTTTTGTTCTTCGCTAGAATGGGTCATACCTGTTTTAATTCCGTGTTCAATACATGGTGAGTAAGCTATTATTATTGCAGGACCATTATGAGCTTCGGCTTCATTAAAGGCTTTTATTGCTTGCATCATATTGGCTCCGAGTGATATGCTTGCGACATAACAATTTGGTATGCATGATGCAATTCTAAATAAATCTTTTTTAGCAGTTCTTTTACCAAAGTTAGCAAATTCTGCGACTGCTCCAAGTTTTGTTGATTTACTTGCTTGGCCACCAGTATTTGAATAAACTTCAGTGTCTAAAACCAATACTTTAATGTTTTCATTTGAATGAAGTACATGATCAAGTCCTCCATAACCAATGTCATAAGCCCAGCCATCACCACCGATTGCCCAGACTGTCCTTGCAGGCACATAATCTATTAAATCATTTAATTCTTTTGGAAGTGTTTTTCCTTTTAATTCGGATTTAATTTTGTTAGTAATTTCAAAATCATTTTCATTTTCTAGCCACTTTGTAAATAAATCTTTTACATCTATTTCAACAGAATTAATTGTTTCTTCCATAATATGCTTTATTCTTTCTCTTTTTTGCTTGTAAGAAATATGAATACCTAAAGCAAATTCAGCATTATCTTCGAATAATGAGTTTGCCCATGGAATGCTATATGGTGTTGATGGAGTTGAACCTCCATAAATACTTGAACAACCTGTGGCATTAGCAATAACTAATTTTTCACCAAGAATTTGAGTTAGCATTTTAATATATGGTGTTTCTCCGCATCCAGCACAAGCACCAGAAAACGCAAATAATGGTTTTTCTAATGCTACTCCCTTAATTGTAGTTTTTGGAAGTGGATTTACACTTTTTACTCCATCAAAGTCTATACTTGTTTTTTCTACTTTTTCAACCATTTTTAAAGCTTTTTTACCCATTTTTCCTGGGCAAACACTTGCACATACTCCGCAGCCTGTACAATCTTTTTCACTTATTTTTATAGAATATTTAAGCCCATCTTGACCAATAAATGGGATGCCATCAACATCTTCATCATTTGCTATGGCCCTGATGACAGCATGTGGACAAGCTAAAGCACACATTCCACACTCTATACAATTTTCAGATATCCATTTTGGTACAATGTTTGAAATATTTCTCTTTTCATTGTTTGTGGTTGCACCTGGAAAACGACCAAAGGCATAATCCATTAGCATACTTACAGGTATTTCATTACCTCTTCGTTCATTTATCATATTTATAACATTATCATCAATTATGCTTATTGTTTCGTCATATTCATGTGTTATTTTAAGTTCTTTTAAATTTGATAAAGCTTCATGCATTGCTAAAATGTTATTGTTAACTATATCTTCACCTTTTGTGGCAAAAGCTTTTTTAATTGAATCTTCAAGCATTGATGTTGCATCTTCAACATTAAGTAAATTAAGAATTAATACCTCCATTATTTTACTTATTTTGCCTTTTAGATGATTTTTACTTGCAATATTTTCAGCATCTATATAATATACTTTAATATTTTTCTTAAAAATAGTATTTTTTACTTTAGTTGGAAGTAATTTGAGTAACTCTTCTTCATTTTTTATAGTGTTAATAAGTAGTGTTCCGTTTTCTTTTAAACTTTCTATAATATCAAACATTCTAAAGTAAATATCTTTGGTAACAACAGTTATTTCTGGGTGTGTTACATAGTATGGTTCATTTATTTTGTTATCTCCATATCTTAAATGAGAGATAGTTACACCACCACTTTTTTTAGAATCATATTCAAAATAACCTTGAACGTATAAGTCTTTGCTAGCATGTAATATTTTTAGTAAATCTTTGCTGGCGCTTACCATTCCATCACTACCAAAACCAACTATTTTTATTTCTTTGTTATCATTTTCTATTTCGATATGTTCTTCTTTTAAACTTAATTTTGTTACATCATCATTTATGCCAATCGTAAAGTTGTTTCTTGGACTTGTTTCTAACATTTTATAAACACTATATATTTCACTTGGAGTTGTATTCTTACTTGATAAACCATATCTTCCACCATAAATGTTTATATCTTTACCTTTTAGAATGCTGCATACATCTAAATATAAAGGTTCACCAGTTGAGCCTGCTTCTTTAGTTCTATCTAAAACTGCAATATTTTTAACAGACTCAGGTAAAACATTTAAGAAATATTCTTTACTAAATGGTCGATATAAATGAACTTCAATTAAACCAACATTGCCTAGTTTATCTACTACTTCTTTAATTGTATCAGTGACACTGCCCATGGCAATTATAATGTTCTCAGCATCGCTTGCTCCATAATAATTAAATGGTTTATAATCTGTCGCCATTATTTCATTAATCTTCTCCATATAGTCATTTACAATATCTGGCATAGCATCATAATATTTATTTCTTGCTTCCATACATTGAAAATAAATATCTTCATTTTGAGCCATTCCATATTGATATTTCTTACCAACATTTAGACATCTATCCTTAAATTTATTGATTGCATCGTGATCCACTAAAGATAGAATTTTATCTTCTGGTAGTTCTTCAATTGTATTTAGTTCATGACTTGTTCTAAATCCATCAAAAAAGTGTACAAATGGAAGGCTTCCTTTTATAGCTGATAAATGTGCTACGGCTGCTAAGTTTTGAGCATCAAAAACACTAGATGATGCAAGTATACAAAATCCTGTTTGACGCACTGCATAAATATCTTGATGGTCACCGAATATTGATAAAGCATGAGTCGCTAAAGAACGTGATGCTACATGTATGACAGCAGGTAACATTTCCCCAGCTATTTTATACATGTTTGGTATCATTAAAAGAAGACCTTGACTAGCTGTAAATGTTGATGCTAAGGAACCTGATAAAAGAGCACCATGTAAGGCACCAGCAGCTCCAGCTTCTGACTCCATTTCTAATACTTTAGGTTTATCATTAAATATATTAAGCAAATTAGTGCTTGTTAAAGCATCAATATTTGATGCCATCGGACTTGATGGTGTTATTGGATATATACTGCATACTTCACTAAAGTAATATGCAACTTTACTACAAGCATTATTGCCATCTACAATTTTTTTCATATTATCACCAATTATATTATAAAATAAAAAAGACTAAATAACTAGTCTCTTTTTAATTTTTCTTCAATTCTCATTAATCTATTGTATTTTGCAATTCGTTCACCACGACACATTGAACCAGTTTTTATAAATGGTATTGCTAAGCCTACAGCTAAATCCGCAATAAATGTATCTTCGGTTTCACCACTTCGATGTGAGATAATTGTTTTATAATTATTTTTCTTAGCAAGCATGATAGTTTTAATCATTTCACTTACTGTACCTATTTGGTTAGCTTTTAGTAAAATGGCATTACCAGCATGCATTTCTATACCTTTTTCTAAATATTTTTCATTAGTTACAAAGTAGTCATCACCTACTATCATAATACGACTACCTACTAGAGATGTAAATTTAGCAAGTGTTTCAAAATCATTTTCATAGAATGGGTCTTCAATACTTAAAATTGGGTATGTATCTATTAATTTTTCATAAAATGTTATTAATTCTTCACTAGTAAATGATTTTCCATCTAGTTTATAGGTATTAGTTTCTTTATCATAAAGTTCACTAGCTGCAACATCTAAAGCAATAAAAATATCTTCACCTGGTTTAAATCCAGCTTTTCTAATAGCTTCCATAATAAAGTCTAAAGCCATTGTATTATTATTTAAATTCGGAGCAAAGCCTCCTTCATCACCAACACCTACAGCAAAGCCATTGATACTTAATAGTTTTTTTAACGCATGAAATACTTCAGATGCTGCCCTTATTCTTTCTTTAATACTCTTCATAACAGGCATAATCATGAATTCTTGTATATCAATATTATTTACAGCATGGGCACCACCATTTATAATGTTAATCATTGGTATAGGCATTGTTACACTCTTGTTTGATACATATTCGTAAAGTTCTTTATCATTTGCTTTAGCTAAGCATTTTAAACATGCAAGTGATACAGCCAATATGGCGTTTGCACCTAAGTTGCTTTTGTTTTCGGTGCCATCTAATTTTATTAAATAATTATCTATACTTAATTGGTCTGCTTTTTTTCCTATTAAAGCTGGTCTAATTATAGTATTTACATTACTTACAGCTTGAAGTACTCCTTTTCCTTCGAATCTTTTTGGGTCTTTATCACGAAGTTCTAAAGCTTCTCTGGAACCAGTTGATGCCCCGCTTGGAACAGATGCTGTAGCAGTCACTCCATTATCTAAAGTCATATCAACTTCAATAGTTGGATTTCCACGACTATCTAATATTTCTCTAGCGTGAATGTCTTTTATAAACATTTTATCCCCTTCTTCCTCTATATTAGTATATCAAAATTTTGACAAATTAAAAAGTAAAACGATTAATTTTACTTTTAATTTTACTTTTCTTTACCAAAATATTTCCATTATTTCTTTACTACGATTTTTAAATAAAATAGTATCCATGAAATCTAAAATACCTGTGATAATTAAGAATGCTCCGGCAAGTTTTGTAAGAGTTAAACTTGCAAAAGGATTAAATATTACAAGAACACCTACAATAGCCACTAAAATACCTGTTGCAAGTGTTATTAACCAAGAGTCTTCATTACCTCTCTTTAACCATAATGCATAATTTACTTTACTTGCGCCATTAACTATCATGTAGATACCAAGACATATTGTTATGAATTCAACTACACTTGATGGCACTAAAATTATAACTACACCTAGAACTGCATAAATTACACCAAATACTAGATTTAAATTATATAATTTAGCTCCTTCACGATGAAAATACTTATAAATTGAGTTTATTCCTTCGATAAGGAAAATGATACCAACAATTATACCAAGTACTTTTCCACTTAATTCTGGAACTAATAATAAAACAATACCTGTGATAATTGTTATTAATGCTGTTCCAATCGAATACCAAATCATTCTTTTGTACATATTTTCAATACTATTTCTTAAGCCATTTGCCATTTTTATCACCCAATTATATTATACATAAAATAGTACGTTTTAGCAACAATTTTATAGATTTTAACGTCAATTTATGGTATAATGTTGTCTTACTTATGAGGGAGGTTTTTATATGAACTTAAAAGAAATGTCACTTGCAGAATTTAAAGAATTTGCTAGTACTCATTTTATTGGTAATTTTCATGAGTCTATTAACTATGCTTTGATTAAAGCTGAAGAAGGTTATGAATATGAATTTATCTCTTATGGTGCTGATGAAGTTGTTGCAGCAGCTTTAATTCTTTATAAAAAAATTGGTAATATTTATTTTGGTTACTCACCTCGTGGATTTTTAATTAATTATTCTAATGAATACTTACTTGAAGAATTTACAAGAAAAGTTAAAGAATATTATAAAAAAAGAGGTTTTGCTTTTATTAAAATTAATCCTGAAATAGCTGTAGCTAAGTTAAATAAAAAAACTATGAACTTTGAGTATAATGAAAATTATAGAATTATAGATAATTTAACTAAATGTGGATATAAAAAACTTAAAAATAATATGAATTTTGAATCTCTTTTACCTAGAGTAAATGCCATTGTTAATATGGAAGGTTATAATCATACTAATTTATCTAAAAATACTAGAAATAAAGTTAAAAAAGGACTTAGAAAAGGGCTTATTCTTGAAAAAGCTGAACCTGATAAAATAAGCATTTTTTATAAATTTATTAAAAATAAAATTAATAAAGATGAATATTATTATAATGATTTTTATAATGTATTTAGTAAAACTGCAGATGTTGATTTATTGCTTGTTAAAGTTGATTATAAAAAGTTTTTAATTAATGCTCAGAATTCTTATAATTTGGAACTTAGAATAAATGCTGAACTTAATAATAAATTATTAACAAATAATAATGCTAATGTTATAAATGCTAAAATGAATTCAGATAGAGCACTTCTTGCTTACAAAAATGATATTGCTGAAGCTTCTAAAAATTTAAATACTGGTTTAGAAACTTATGTTGCGGGGGCTCTTGTTATAAAATATCAAAATAGAGTTATTATTCAAATAAGTGGTTTTGATAAGTCATTATCTAGATTTAGTGCTAACTATTATTTGTATTATGCTATTATTAAATATTATCAAAAGAATTATAAATATTTAGATTTAAATGGTATTACTGCTGATTTATCAAAAGATAATCATTATTATGGTTTAAATAGATTTAAAATGGGATTTAATCCAGATGTTTATGAATATATCGGAGAATTTGATTTAGTTATAGATGAAAAGTTATATGATAAATTACTTAAAAGTGGTGCTTTAGCTAAAGAATTTAATAAATAAAATAAAGACTATACCATGTCATTTTGGTATAGTTTTTTTGTTTCAAATGAGTTGATAATTATGTCCTGATATAATCGCGGTTGATGCATCAAGTGGATCAGAGTCGCCAACATTTAAAGCTACAGCATTTTGTCTATTAGTTATTATTTTTTCTAAATAACTATCACCATCTAAATCAACTTCTTCGATTTGATAATAATTGCCCGTATTATATGAACTATTAACCCATTCTTCCCACGTCATATCAGGATCTGCATAATATGTAGTTCCACCTATTGTAAAGGATATTTTTGGGGCTTCTTTATCAAAATAAACATAACATTTATCTGACATGTTGCCACTCATTAGAACTTTTTTGTTTATATCGTCCCAGGAAAGTTCCCCACCATTTTCACATTTTGATAGTGTCGAATTAAAAATGTATCCTTCTGTTGGCCAACTATCACGCGTAGTCATTTCATAGTTTCCAGAGCCGGCTTCTGTTTCAAGCATCATTGATATAGCATTCTCATGCTTTCTTACTGGGATTGTCGCTTCTTCTTTTAACTCTTGAAAGTAATCTTTTTCTGCTATTAGGTAAACGTTTACCACTAGTTGTAGTAATATAATTATAACAATTAAAATTTTTGTTTTTGATTTCATGCACACCTCTTTATTACCGTTTGGTATTATTTTTAATAATTATATAACTATTTGGTATTAAAGTCAAGATAACCAATTGGTTATATGTCAATATTTAGATGGTGATAGAAATGTATATAAATGTAACTAGATTAAAAGACATAAGGAAAGATAGAGATTTATCGCAAAAGGATATAGCAAAAATACTAGGGACTTCTCAAGTTCAATATAGCAGATATGAAATGGGTATAAGATTACTACCAATAGATAAACTTGTGATACTTGCAAATTATTATAATGTATCTACTGATTACTTACTTGGACTTACAAATGAAAGAAAACCTTATCCAAAAGCAAAATAAAAATGTTAAAAAACCAGTAATTAGATTTACTAATCACTGGTTTTTATTAACTTCTTATATGCTTTTTCCAGTATATTTTCTTTTCTAAATAAAATTGATTTTTTTAAGAATTCTTTCCTTATACCACTCATGTTTGGAGTTTCATCTATTATTGAGTTTATTTTGCTCATATCAATTTTAGGATATATTCTAAGTAATGCATCGTTTAAGTCATTGATATTTTTTAGATAAAATTCATTATAGGTAAGTTTCTTTGAGTCATATTTATATACTGGATAAATGCTAAATACTGTATTTTTAAAATCTGTTTCTGATTTCATAATCTCTTTCATTTTTTCATCACTTAAAAGTGGATGAAGTGTTGAACCACAGTCATATATCGGTGCAAAGTCAACATTGTTATAAGTAATAATGAAACCAAAATTTGATAAATGTCTGTCTACATTACCAATAAGGGTATCAACAACAAACATATCCCAGAACTTGTTTATCATATTTTTTTTATCACAATTTAATCTGTTTATAACTTCATAAATATCCACAATATCTGTTGTAAATTTTTTATCTACTTCTGTAATACTATTAGCAAGTGATGAAAACTCTACTAATCTTGTGTTATTGGTAGTAAAGTCCTTACATGCAACTACCACTTTTTTCTTAATTGGCATTATTGTACTTTCTTCATCGTAAGTACCAATAATTACTTCTTGAGTAGGAATGCCAATACTTGAAAATATTTTACAGCCGATATATTCTGAAAAAACATTATTCATGTATGATAGTGGCAAATTTTTTTCACGAATAGGGTCTGGAAATTTTAAAAGATATAAATCGTTATTATATTCTATTTTTTTCTTTTTTTCACTGCCGCCATATTCACAAATCATCTCTTTACAATTTGTAAAATTAATTTCATTCATGGAAACCACTCCTTCTTTTAGTAATATTCTATCATTTTTTTTAGTATCTGTCATTAATTAATTGTTTTTTACAAACAAAAATCTTAAGACAATAAGTCCTAAGATTTTTAATTTTATATCATCAATTATTTAAGAATTTCAGATACAACTCCGGCACCAACAGTTCTTCCACCTTCACGGATAGAGAAT